>NZ_JBBNLQ010000019.1:0-21885 GCF_040092395.1 Collinsella sp. CLA-ER-H4 | reverse complement strand
CTGCAGGCGGCGGGGGCGGACAGGCCGCTCCGGTGGAACTCCCAGAGAATCCCCTCGCGCTCCTCTTTCGTATACATCGGACTCCCTCCTGGACCCAGATTGGGTCCGAGATTTTGTCCGAGGTCCCATGCATCCCGTTTCTTGACCGAATAATGGGACGCAATTTCCCGTTGGAGCGCCTTTGGGAAAGTGTGTCCCACTTCGACCGCCCAGAGTGGGATGCACTTTCCGCAAAGCACCTCAACGGGAAACTACGTCCCATTCCAAAGGCAAATTCCGGGACGCACTTTCCGAAACCCCGCCCATCCGGAAAGCCCGTCCCACTCTGAATACATCCAGCGAACATATGCGAGCGTGTTGTCCAGAACGGCCTCGTCATCGGGGTGATGGAAAATATCGTCCCAGACGCTTGCCATCGTTGCGCCCACGAGTGTCAAGAAAAAAGCCTCGAGGATTTCGAGGCTTTCACCATTTGTATTGTTTTGCACGAAGGACCGCGAACGGCGAAGCTACTCTCCCAGCACGGCCTTCTTGGCGGCTGCAGCCATGTTATCCAGATCCTCCTTGGTGGGGTGATCCTTTGCGGCAACCCAGTTGTCGAGTAGCATCTTAAATCGGGCGTTTTCGGGATCTTGCTCGAGCATGGCCTCGTAGCGCTGCTTGACCGCGGGACCCATCTTGCCCTGGCACATTGCCCAGCCTACAAGCTCGGCATCCCCAGCCAAATTGGAAGTTACGCGGTCGATAATCTGCTGATAATAGCTCTGGTCGGCCCCGAAGCCGCAGGTGCCAAACAGAAAGACACGCTTGCCGTGCAAGGTGGAGAGCAACGTCGCGACCGAAGGCGTGCACGCGCCCTTGTCGCACCAAAAACCGACAAGCACCGTGTCGGCCGCGCAGGCGCCCTGCGCCTCGAGCGAAACCTGATCTGCATCCGCATCGTCGCTCAACGCCGCGGCATGGACAAACTCAACACCTGCAGCCTGCAGCGTGCGCTTGATCGCACCCGAAACCATCCTGGTATTACCGCTCTTGCTGTTAACCACCAAAGAGCACGTCATAGTCACGTTGCCTCGTATCCCCCAAAACTAAAGCCACTAATGCAATTTATTAGATGAATATCTTAGTACTAACGTGACAGATGTAAACCACCGTCTGTCGATTGATTAATTTGCCCCGCGGGCTTGCTCACTGGGCGAATTGGCTGCGGTAGAGTTCGGCGTAGAAGCCGCCTGCCGCTAACAGCTCGTCGTGCGTGCCGCGATCGATAATCTGGCCGTCGCGCATGACCAGAATGCAGTCGGCGTTGCGGATCGTCGACAGGCGGTGCGCCACCACAAAGCTTGTGCGACCGGCCATGAGCTCGTCGAATGCCGCCTGCACCTGCAGCTCGGTGCGCGTGTCGATACTCGACGTTGCCTCGTCCAGCAGCAAGATAGCCGGGTCGGTGAGCATGACGCGCGCAATGCACAGCAGCTGCTTTTGGCCCTGGCTAAACGTGCCGCCGTCCTCGCCGATGACCGTATCGTAGCCGCCTGGCAGCTGCACGATAAACTTGTGCGCGTGCGCGTGCTTGGCAGCTTCGATAACCTGCTCGCGCGTAGCGTCGGGACAGCCGTAGGCGATGTTTTCGGCCACGGTGCCCTCGAACAACCAGGTATCTTGCAGCACCATGCCAAAGGCGCGGCGCAGGCTTGCGCGCGTGTAGCCACGCGAAGACCGGCCATCGACTGCGATGCGACCGGCATCGATATCGTAGAATCGCAGCAGCAAATTGATGAGCGTCGTCTTGCCGCAGCCCGTAGGGCCAACGAGGGCAAAGCGCATGCCGGGCTTGGCCTCGATGCAGATATCCTGCAGCAGCTTGCGGTCGGGCACGTAGCTAAAGTCCACATGCTCAAAGGTCACCTCACCCTGCGGGGCGGCAAGTTCCACGGCATCCGCCGCATCGGGCTCCTGCTCGCGCGCATCGAGCAGCGCAAACATGCGGCGCGCCGAGGCATACGCCGTCTGGATCTGCGTAATGACGTTGGTGACCTCGTTGAACGGCTTGGTGTACTGGTTGGCATAGGACAGGAAAATCTGCACGCCGCCCACCGTGAGCGCAGCGGGCACGCCCGTGATCACGCCCACGCAGCCAATCACGGCGACCACGGCATAGATGATGTTGTTGATAAAGCGCGTACCGGGGTTGGAAAGCGAGCCCATAAACTGTGCGCGTTCACCTGCCGTATAGAGCTCGGCGTTGAGGGCGTCGAAGCGCGCTTGGGCGTTCGGGCCGTAGGCAAACGCATCCACCAGTTTTTGCTCGCCCACATACTCCTCGATATGACCGCCGAGTTGGCCCTGGATGCGCTGTTGAGCAGTGAAGCTCTTATTGGAAAGCTTGGCGACGGCACCAGCTGCAAAAATGGAAAGCGGCGTGACGAGTACCACCACGAGCGTCATGGTCAGGTTAATGGAGAGCATAAACGCGAGCGTGCCCACGATGGTGATAACACCGGTGAAGAGCTGCGTAAAGCCCTGCAGCAGACCGTCGCCCACCTGATCGACGTCGTTGACCACGCGGCTCATAAGGTCGCCGTGGGCATGGCTGTCGATAAAGCTGAGCGGCATGCGGCTGAGCTTATCGCTCGCCTCCACGCGCATGTCGCGCACCGTTTCGTAGGACAGGCGGTTGACGCAATAGCCCTGCAGCCACTGGAAGGCCGCAGCACCTACGACGACAATCGCGAGCTTGGTAACGAGCGGCAGCAGCGCATCGAAGTCCACCTGCCCGGCGGCGACGATCAGGTCGATGCCCTCGCCGATAAGGATAGGCGTGTAGAGCTGCAGAATCACGGAGATGGCGGCACTCACAAACGACGCAACAAACGAAATGCGATGCGGACGAACGTAGCCCATCAGACGGCGAGTCACCGCACCCACGGGATAGCGCTCGGGGTCGCCGGGCTGGCGCGGACCGTCGCCCAGGTCGTTGAGGCTATCGTTACCGGACACGTTGGCCGTCATCGTGGCGACCGAACCGGAGGAAGTGTACGGATTCATTTAGCAGCCCTCCTTTGCGCAGACAGATGCGGGGGCGGTCGGGGCGCCTGGGGTGGACGCGGGCGCCGCACTCCCCTGCTGGCCCTCGAGATCCTCGCGGCGCAGCTGCGACTGGCAAATCTCGCGATAGAGCTGGCAGGTCGCGTACAGCTCGTCATGCGTGCCCAGACCCGCAACCGAGCCGTGGTCGAGTACGCAGATCATGTCGGCATCGCGCACGGTCGAGACGCGCTGGCTTACGATGACGGTCGTGAGCGGCAGCCCGCCCTTGGCGGCACCGCGCACACTGCGCTCGCGAATGGCATGGCGAAGCGCCGCGTCGGTCTTAAAGTCGAGCGCCGAGGCGGAGTCGTCCATGATCAGAACCTGTGGCGAGCCCACTAGGGCGCGCGCGATGGTCAGACGCTGGCGCTGGCCACCGCTAAAGTTCTTACCGCCCGCCTCGACCGGGGCGTCGAGCCCCTTCGGCTTGTTGCGCACGAACTCGCTCGCCTGCGCCATATCGAGCGCTGCCCAGAGCTCCTCGTCGGTCGCCGACTCGTCACGCCAGGTCAGGTTGCTGCGGATAGTGCCGCTCACCAGCGACGCACGCTGCGGAACGGTCGCGACCACGTGGCGCAGCTGGTCGAGCTGCCAGGCGCGCACGTCGGAGCCCATCACGTACACGCTGCCCACGCCCGCATCGTACAGGCGCGGAATAAGCGAAACGAGGGTCGACTTACCGCTGCCCGTGCCGCCGATAATGCCGAGGGTTTTGCCCACCGGCAGCTCCAGAGTCACATCGCTCACGGCATTTGCCGCGCCGGCGCCAAACGAGAAGCTCGCATGGTCAAAGCTCAGCGCAGGGACCGGAACAGCGCCACCCGTCAGGTCGCTCGGCTCAGGCAGCGCGACCGGCTGGTTGCCCTCGTCAGCGATGCTCGGCACGCAATTGAGCACCTCGTTGATACGCGACGCGCTGGCGCTCGCCTTGGTAAAGACCACGACCAGGTTGGCGACGTACACGATGGAGGTGAGCGTCTGCGTCATGTAGTTCACAAACGCCATGACCTGACCCTGCGTGAGCTCGCCCACGTTGACCTGGATGCCGCCCACCCACAGGATGGCGCACACGCCCAGGTTCATCACAAGAAACGTGACGGGATTAAGGATCGACGAGAGCTTGCCCACCGCGATGGCAGTATTGGCCTGGTCATCGGCGGCTTGGGCAAAACGCTCGCGCTCGTGGTCCTCACGCACAAAGGCGCGAACAACGCGGGCGCCCGAAAGCCCCTCGCGGCAGATAAGCGCGATGCGGTCGAGCTTTGCCTGCAGCTGCCTGTAATACGGGATACAGCGCGCCATGACAAACCAAAACACCAGGCCGATAGCGGGCGTGCAGATCAAGAAGATCATGCCGAGCTTAAGGTCGATGGCAAGGGCCGCGCACATAGAGCCCACCGCCAAGAAGGGCCAGCGGATGAGCATGCGTACGCCCAGCGCCACAGCGAGCTGCACCTGGTTGACGTCGTTGGTGATGCGGGTGATAAGCGACGGCGTGCCAAAGCGGTCGAGTTCGGCATAGCTCAACTTGTTGATGTGCTGGTAGAGCGCACCGCGGATATCGGTGCCCATGCCCTGCGAGGTGAGCGCCGCCATCTTTTGGCAGACGAGCGTAAACGAGATGCCGATCACAGCCATGGCGCCAAGCAGCATACCGTAGTGGACGACGGCGTTGACATCGTGTGCGCCAATACCCTTATCGATCATCTGGGCAATCACCAGCGGCGTCAGCAGGTCAAAGATCACTTCGATCAGCTTACACGCAGGGCCGATCACCATATACCGGCGAAACTTACCACCAAAACGCCTGAGCAGCTCAATCATGTATAGGCGCTCCCTATCATCATTCACACTCAATCCGAATCATGATAGTACGGTGAGCCCAAAAGAAGCGTAAACAACTCGTCATTTCTAATAGGATTCGGTTTCCAAAGAAGCGGAGAGGCGCGCACCCAGCCAGTGTCGGGTCGACCACTTGGTATACTTACATTAGTGCTACCAAGTTAGTCGCCGACCCTTGAAATGAGGTGCCGAGATGAACGACATTCTCGCAAGAAGAGCAAGACGAGCAACCGTGGGCATCGCCCTTTCCGCGGCACTTGTCGCGGGAATCGCCCCCGTAACGGCAATCGCGGCAGAAACCAGCGCCCCCACCGGTGCGGCCGTTTCGCAGACGAGCGCCGCCAACGGCAATTCGGGCGCCCCGCAGACAGAAGACGCGGCCGCCGCAAAAGAAAAAGCGTATGCAGCCATGCAGGAAGCGCTCAAAAACCTCGAGGCCGCAAAAAACGCCGCAAGTCCCGAGAAAATTGCGAGATTCAATGATGACATTACCCGTTTTCAAGAGTACCGCGAAAAGATGGCGGCGCAAGCCGCCGAAGGGAGGGAACTCCTTCCCACCATGCAAGCGGACGTCGATGCTGCCCAAGCCAAATACGACGGGGCCATCAACCGGGTAAGCGAGCTCCAGGCAGAATTAGAGAAGAAACATGAGATGCTTAAGACACTCGAAGCACTCGGCTACGAGGAGTTTGTCGAAACTACTAAACAGCAAATAAAGCAGTTGCACAGTGAGATCATATCGGCAAAAACGCACGTAAACTATTGCGAAACGGAGCTCCGCGAGTTCCAGTACCGCCTCAGAAGAGAGGAAAGACGAGTTAATGACTGTGAACGTGCTGTAGAGAAATATAAAGCCGATATCGACCGGTTCACAGCCTGGCGAGATGCGCTCCTCGACAATTTGAAAAAAGCGCAAACGGCCTATGACGACGCCTGCAAGGCATACGAAGAGGCAAAGGCCGCGGCAGACAAGGCCGCCTCGCCCGAGATAACGAAACCGACCGAGACAGTGCCTCCCTCCGGCTCGACGCAACCCGCCGAGGCGACACCGCCCGTTGCCTCACCTGCAACCGGCAAAGACGCCCCATCGAGCTCCACCAAGCAGGCGAACACGAGCAGCGGCAAGCAAGCAGATACGACCGCCGGCAAGCTCGCGAACACGGGCGATGCAGCGCCGAGCGCAATCGCACTCGCAGCAGTCGCCGCCGCAGGACTCGGAATAACCGCCACGGCCACACGCCGCCTCAGGAACCCAAAATAGCTGCCAGCGGTTATTGTCTTCGCCAATCCACAAGCCAAGAGACAAAAAGAGGTCCGTTTCCCCAACCCAGGGAAACGGACCTCTTTACTTGTGAAAACAGATGGTAATGCCGCCGTCTCTTGAACCACGTAGCCATCAATGCCCAGACAACACTAGCAAGCCGCGTTCCTTAAGGGATAGATTTAATGGCTGTTAATCAAGGGGTATACGCGCACGCCCGATCAATGGCGGGCAAACCGCCTGATATACTTACAGTAGTGCTACCAAGTTAGTCGCCGACCCTTGAAATGAGGTGCCGAGATGAACGACATTCTCGCAAGAAGAGCAAGACGAGCAACCGTGGGCATCGCCCTTTCCGCGGCACTTGTCGCGGGAATCGCCCCCGTAACGGCAATTGCGGCAGAAACCAGTTCCCCCACCGGTGCAGTTGCCTTGCAGACGGAAGATGCGGCCGCCGCAAAAGAAAAAGCGTATGCAGCCATGCAGGAAGCGCTCAAAACCCTCGAGGCCGCAAAAGTTGCCGCAAGTCCCGAGAAACTTGCGGCAATCGATGATGACATTGCCGCTTTTCAAGAGATCTACGACATGGTGGTGACGGAAGCCGCCAAACGGAGGGAACGCCTTCCCGCCATGCAAGCGAACGTCGATGCAGCCCAAGCCAAATACGATGAGGCCCACAGCCGGACAAGCGGCCTTCAGGCAGAATTAGATAAGGCACTTGAAGCACTCGGCGACGAGGAGCCCAGCACAGCTACTAAAGAGCATATTAAGCAGTTGCGACGTGAGATCATGTCGGCAGAAAGGCGAGAGAAATCTTGTGAAGATGATCTTCACTCCTACCGACGCCGGCTCGAAAGCCAGGAAAGACAGGTTCAGGATTCCGAAAGTGAGGCGGAGGAAGCTAAAGCCCACATCGACGAGGACATAGCCAAGCGAAATGCGCTCCTCGGCGATTTGGAAAAGGCGCAAGCGGCCTATGACGACGCCTGCAAGGCATACGAAGAGGCAAAGGCCGCGGCAGACAAGGCCACCTCGCCCGAGATAACGAAACCCGCCGAGACGACAAAACCCTCCAGCCCAGCGCAGCCCACCGAGGCGACACCGCCTGCAACCGGCAAAGACGCCTTACCAAGCTCCCCCAAGCAAGCGAACACAAGCAGCGGCAAACAGACAGATGCGACCGCCGGCAAGCTCGCGAACACGGGCGACGCAGCACCGAGCGCAATCGCACTCGCAGGAATCGCCGCAGCAGGCCTCGGAATAACCGCCACAGCCACACGCCGCATCAGGAACTCAAAATAGCTGCCAGAGCATACCACCTTCGCCAATCCACAAACCCAGAGAGAAAAGAGGCCCGTTTCCCCAACCCAGGGAAACGGGCCTCTTTAACTGCAAAAATTCAAGCAACAGCACCGCCGCCTCTTGAACCATGTAGCCATCAATGCCCAGACAACACCAGCAAGCCGCATTCCACAAGGGATAGATTAAATTAGATAAACGCGCCTTTACGGGTGATTTTCGGACGACGGGGCCCGGCCGGCGGCGAGGTGTTTGGTAGTCGAGCGATCCCGCAGGCGAAGCCGAGGACCAGCGAGACACCAAATACCTCGCCGTCGGCCGGGCCATGTCGCGGCACCAAAAAACGCCCGTGCGCTCGATGGATTCGGATGCCCGACAGAGGCTCCTTATGGCTGCTTCCTTCCGGACCTGACCAGATTCGGAACATGTCGTCATCCGAACCCATCGAACGCGCTAGGTGCTCGGTATATCTTACCTGCTCCCGCCCACCAGAGCAAGTGGGGCGAACCCATCGGATGGATTCGCCCCACTCGTGCATATCGCTAACGGCGCCTGCGGTACAGGACCGCGCCGCCCACTGCGGTCAGCGCGCCGATGCCGGCCATGGCCGCGAGCGCCTCGACCGGCAGGCTGCGGTCGCCGGTGTCGGGCATGCCGCCCTTGGAGCCGTCGCCGCTAGAGCCGCTGCCGGAGCCGTTATCTGAACCGCCGTCTGAGCCGCCGCCCGGCGTGCCGGGGTTCTCGGGGGTGCCGGGGGTCCCGGGATTCTCGGCGTAGCTGTTGGTGAAGACCGGCGGAATGTTGGCGTCGCCCTCGTAGGAGACCTTCGCCGACAGATAGCCCGTCTTGGTGCCGTCTGCCGCCTTGTCGCTCACCGTGACGACGATCTTGTGCACCGCCTTGTCGTAGGTCACGTGCGCCTGGCCGTCGTCGACCTCGCTCACCGTGAAGGTGTAGGTGCCGGTCAGCTTGAACGTCAGCGCATCGAACGTGACGCTGCCGTCCGCGGCGTTCTTGGCGATCGACATGACCTTGCCGTCCCGGCTCTTGAGCTCAAAGCTAAACTGGCCCGCCTTGAGCTCGGCGCCCTTGAGCACCTTGGCGGCGCCCAGCTTGAGGGTGACGGGTGCGGCCTCGTAGCCGTTGGTGAACGTCACCGAGTCGCCGCCCGTGGGATTGCCCTCGGCATCCGCCAGCTCGTGCCTGACGGTGAGCTTACCGTTTCCGGCATCGGCAACCGTCGTGCGCACGCGGTACGTCGCCCTGTCGTATGTCACGCCGCCCGCCGTGCCGGCGACCTCGCGCAGCTCATAGCTGTGCGTGCCGGGCGCGGTGTAGGCGACGGGGCTGAGAGCGACCGTGCCGTCGGCGGCGTTCTTGCCCGTTGCCGCGACGCTCTCACTGCCGTCGGCGGCAATCTCGACCAGCTGGAACTCGAACTCGCCCTCGGCCAGGTCACAGCCCTTGAGCTTCTTGTTCACCGTAATCTGGTCGGTGACGGAGCTCGGCGTCGGGTTCACGCCGTAGGTGTTGGTGAACTCGAACGCGCCCTTGCCCTCGGGCGTGCCCTCTGCGGGCAGGACCTCCGCGGCGAGCGTGCCCGCGTTGGTGTCCTCGACCACCTTGACCGCGAAGGTCCTGATCGCCGTCGCGTCATTGACCACGCCGTCGACCGAGCCGGACTCGCTCACCCGGTAGGCGAACGTCTTGGTGCGCAGGCCGTCGCCGTCGATCTCGACGTCGTCGAGGTCGCTCGGCTGCTTGAACGTGACGCGGCCCAGCACGACATTGCCGGCGGCGTCGTTGGTCGCCTCGGTCACCGTCTTGCCGGAGGCGTCGACCGGTGCGGGCGCGCCGTCCAGCGGCTCAATCTTAAAGGTGTACTTGCCCGCGATGTCGGCCTGCGTGAGGCCGAGTCCGGCCTGGCCGAACGCCAGCGTCTTGGTGCCCGCGAGGTCGACTGTCGCCTCGTTGGTGCCATAGCCGTTCACGAACGACAGCGTGCCATCGGAGCCCTCGGGGTAGGTCACGGCCACATCCAGCCCGCCCTTGCCGTTATCGGTCACCTTGACCGTGATGTCGAAGCTCGAGGCGGTCGCCGTCACGCCCGCGGGCAGCCGGTCCGTGCCGTCCTCGGATACGGTATAGGGAATGACCCAGGAGCCGTCGGCGGCCCTGGTGGCGGTTCCCTCCGCCACCATCCGCCCGAGAGCGTCGGTGGTGTAGGAGATGGGCGAGAACGCGAGTCCCGCGGCCTCGCCGTCGCCGGAGGCCCAGTTGGTCGCGGTCGCGACCACATTGCCCCGGGCATCGCGGACGGAGAACGAGAACTCGCCCGCCGCCGCGGCGCGGCCCGTCAGCGTCTTGGTGGCGTTAATTGCCACGTTGCCCTCGCCGCCGAGCGCGCCGGTGGCCTCGTAGGAGTTCTCGAACGCGACCGTCACGGGCGCAGGCGTCGCCGTGACGTCATCTGCCGTGGAGACCTCGCTGCGGGCGACCTCGACACCGTCCTTGGCAACTGTGGTCGTGACCGTGAGCTTGCCCGTCGCGGCATCGTAGGCGGGCGCGATGGTCACCGTGCGCGGCGCGGTGTCGTTGGCGTAGCCCTCGCCGCCGAGCTTGGTCTCGGTGACGGTGAAGCTGTAGGTCTTGCCCGCGTCGGCGTCGGTGAACTTCACGTCGCTGCCCGCGGCACCGCCGACGAGGTCGATCAGGTCGGCCTCTCCGTCATCGGCAGCGGCCACGGCGTAGGCATCCTTGTCGGTCTTGAGGCCGAGCTTGGCGGCCGTCTCGGCATCCGCGGTCACGGTGAAGGCGAACTGCCCCGCCTCCATGGCGCGGCCGGAGAGCGTCTTGGACAGGCGCACGCCCGCGCGGGCCGAGTAGTCGAGCTCGGTCGTGTAGGTGTTGACGAAGTCGCCGCCGCTCGCCTGCGCGATCGCGGGCGTCGTGGCCGTGAGGTTGCCGGAGCCGTCGTCGGTCACGGTCACCGTCATCGTGGCGGTGTGGCCGTCGTAGGCCACGCCGGCGATGGCGGAGCCGTCATCGTGCCTGACCTCGCGCACCGTGTAGGTGAAGGTCTTGGCGCGCACGCGCTTACCGCCGACCTCGGCGAACCCGGCGTCCTTGATGTCATCAAGCGTGTAGCGGATGGGGCCGAAGTCGAAGGCGACCCTATCGCCCGCCTTGGTGCCGGCGGCGGCCGTCACGCTGACGGTCTTGGAGCCGTCGGCAGAGCCCTCGGGCATGGGGGCGCCGCCCTCGCCCGTAAGCGCGAACTGGAAGCTGTCGCCCTCGGCCCAGTCGCGGCCCTCGAGCGTCTTGGTGAAGAGCCCCGCGGTGGAGACGTCCCTGCCCTCGGCGGCCGTTCCGTACGTGTTGGTGAACGCGACGGTCGCGCCGTCCTCGGTCACGGCGCCTTCGGCCTTGGAGCCGTCAGCCCCGTTAACAGCAGTCGTGTAGCCCTCGGCGGCGTCCTCGGTCACGGTGTAGCGCGCGCCCACGGGCAGGCCGGCGATGGTCTTCTCCTCGCCGTCCTTGAGCGTGAAGGTCGCCTTGCCGTCCGTGAACGTCACGGCGTGCGCGTCCTTGCCGAAGGTGCCGGAGACGGGCTCGCCGTCCCCGTCGGCCAGCGTGACCGCAAAGCCGAACTCGCGCTGGCTATCGCCGCCGACGACCGTCTTCTTGACGGTGAGGCTGCCCTCGCGGGGCACGCTGTTGTGGGTCGTGTTGGTCTGCGACTCGTTCTCGCCCACCTTGACCGTTGCGGTGTTGGCGATGTCGTCGACTACGGCAGCTTCGGCGGAGACCTTCACGTCGAAGCCGAGCGTGCCCGTGGCGCCCGCAGCCTGCTCGCCGAGCGACCAGGTAAGGGTGCGCGTCGCGGCGTCGTAGGTGGCGTTTTCGGCGGCAGTCCCCTCGACGTAGTCAACGCCCTTAGGCAGGACATCGGTCACCGTCACGTCGGCCGCTTGTGCGGCGCCCTTGTCGTCGACACTGTTATTGGCCCAGCCGATGGTATAGGTGAGGGTATCGCCCACGCCCACCAGCTTGCCATCCACATCGACCTTGGCACCCGAGGCGTCCGCCTTGGTGACGGTCTTGGTGTTGTCGTGCGGCGTGAAGGTGTTGGTGAAAGTCTTCTTGCCCCGCTCGTTGGAGATCTCGGCCTTAAGGCCGGCACCGGTCTGAGTCACCGTGACGTCGAAGGTGTAGGCGTGCGCATCGTCCTCAATCAGGACATCGCCGCTTGCCTTCTCGGTCACGGTTGCGTGGTAGGTACCCGGATTGGTGAAGCTGAGCTCGCCGAAGGAAACCTTGCCGTCCTTGTCGTTCTTCGCCTCGATCGGGTAGCCCTCGAGCACATTGTCCGCGCCGTCGGCGAGGGAGAGCTCAAAGGCGAACTCCCCCTCCTGGAGGCCGGGCTTGCGGCCGCCCGCGAGCACCTTGGTGAGCTCGGGGACGGACGCCGTGGCGGGGGCGGGGTCGAAGGTGTTGGTGAAGGCGGCAGAGGAGACCTGGTTTGCCGTGATGGAGCCCTCGGCCCTGAAGCCCTCGGCCCCGTTCACCGCGGCCTTGTAGCCAGCGGCGGCATGTTCGGTCACCGTGTAGGCGGTCCCCGCGGGCAGCCCCGTGATCCTCGCCTTCTGGCCGCCCTTGAGCTTGAGGGTCGCCTTGCCGTCCTCGAACGTCGCGTCACCGTAGGTGCCGGACACGCCGCGGCCCGCGGCATCGGTGGCCTCGACCGCAAACTCAAATGTCTTGTCCACGTCGACCGCCAGGCCCTCGCGCGCCACGACGGTCTTGGAGACGTCAAGTTCGCCCGTCTTCACGGTGTTGGTGAATGCGACGGTCGCGCCGTCCTCGGTCACGGCGCCTTCGGCCTTGGAGCCGTCAGCCCCGTTGACCGTGGTCGTGTAGCCCTCGGCGGCGTCCTCGGTCACGGTGTAGTGCGCGCCCACGGGCAGGCCGGCGATGGTCTTCTCCCCGCCGTCCTTAAGCGTGAAGGTCATCTTGCCGTCCGTGAACGTCACGGCGTGCTCGCCCTTGCCGAAGGTGCCGGAGACGGGCTCGCCGTCCCCGTCGGTCAGCGTGACCGCAAAGCCGAACTCGCGCTGGCTGTCGCCGCCGACGACCGTCTTCTTGACGGTGAGGCTGCCGGTCTTGGCGGTGTTGGTAAAGACCGCCGCCTCGACCGTGCGCTCAGCAGCGTCGCCCGCATCGTCAGTCAGCTGTGCAATCTTGGTCTTGGCAGACAGCTTGCCGGCGCCGTTGTCGGTCACCGTGACGGTGGCACGATAGGTGGCCTTCGAGAACGTGAGTGCCGCCTCGTCACCCGACTGCTCGGTAATCATATAGGTATAGGTACCGGGCTTGGTGTACTCGATAGCACCGAAGTTGCCGACCTGGGCATCCTTGTGCAACTCAATCGTCGACACGCCCTCCTTGGCGCCCTTGGGCATGGGTGCCTCACCCTGGGCAGTCAGCGTCATGGTAAAGGCATCCGATGTTATCCAGTTGCGTCCGGAGATCTTCTTTTGCACCTTAAAAGCGTTTTCCACCTTCGTGGACTCCACGCTATAGACATTGGTGAAGCCTGCCTGCGTTGTCTGTCCGACGGTGCCCTTCTTGGTGTTCGCCTTGTCGGCAATTGCAAATCCGTCCTCACTCGTCATGAGGTCGCCCTTGGAGTCAAGCTCCTGCACCTCGTAGCGAGCGCCCACGGGCACGGTAACCGTCACGGAGCCGCCGGCCTTAAGCGCGATGGTGTCACCGCTCTTGATCTGTCCACTTACATAGGTGCCGTTGGTGCCGCTGGGACGGCCAGCATACGCAAAGGTACCGGTCAGAGGCGTTGCGCCATCGGCCTGGCAGAGCAGCACCTTAAAGGTGAATGCCTTGTTGGGCGCGACAATGCCTTCGGCGGCCGTGACCGTCTTGCTCAGCGTCAGGCGGCCGTCAGAAACCTGATCGGTAGTGGTGTTGGTCTTGACGGCAGGCTTGTCGCCGACCGCCACCGACGCCTGGTTGAAAATATTGCCCGAAGCGCCACCGCTCTTAAACGCGTCCTCGGTCACGCGAACCTTAAACTGAACCGTGCCCTCCTTGCCGGCGGGAACGTCCGTCAGCTTCCAAGTGAGGTTGCCGTCGTTGTCCTTGGAGCCGGCATCCTTATGGTCGCCGGCGAACTCCACGAACTCGGTTCCCGCGGGAACGGCATCGGTGATCGTCACCGTGGCAGACGCGCCCTCGGTGTTCTTGTAGCCGATGGTGTAGGTGAGCTCATCACCCAGCGCCACACCCGACCCCGTCGAACCCCGAGCATCGCTCTCGGACTTCTTGGGCGCGTAGTTGGTCGTGGTGCCGGTATAGCTCTTGTTGCCGACCGTAACGGTAGCAGTGTTTTTGATGGTGCCGATAGCGCTTTGGGCGTCCTTCACAGCATCCTCGGTAATCTTGACACGCACGCGCACCGAGCCATGGCTGCCCGCGGGCTGCTCGCCCAGGTTCCAGGTGAGCAACTGGCCACTCGCGGAACCCTTATCGGCATACTCGCCCTCAAAGGCCTCGAACACGACGCCCGTGGGCAGCTCGTCGGTTACGGTCGCATTGACCGAAAGCGGGTTGCCATTGTCATCGGCCTCGGTGTTGACCCAGTTAATGGTGTAGACGTAGGAGTCGCCCACGGAGAGCAACTGCCCGTCGATGTCCACATCGGGCTTCGCGACCGTGCCGATCGTCTTGACCTTATCGCGCGTATTGTGGAAAACGATCTTGCCGTTCTCGGTACCGTCGCGATAGGTCACCCTGGGCGTCAGCGTGCCATCGTTGTTGTCGGTCACCTCGAGCAGCACCCGGCACGTCGCGGACGTGTCCACGGGACGCACGCCCTCGGGCAGGTTGGCCAAGCGCTCCTTTGCCACCAGGTTAAAGCTGTAGGTGGTGGTGTGGTCGGCATTGTGGCGCTTGGTGGCAACGCCATCGTTGACGGCGCCGGCAAGGTCAATCGTCTGCTCATGAGTTCCGCTGGTAGCATCGCCAAGCTTAAAGTTAACCTTACCAAAGTCGACCGTAGCGGTACCGTTCTTGGCCGCCTGAGTCGTGCCCTCATCCATCTTTTCGAGCGAGCCATCGGCCTTCTCGGCATACAGGTCAAACGTATACTGGCCAGCCTCGATCTTGTCGCCGGAATCCATTACCTTCTCGGCAGTAAGACCGTCGAATGTTCCGGTCGCAGCGTAGCTGTTGGTAAAGAACACCTGAGCCTTGGCAACACCGTTCTCGGAGCTAAAGGTCTTCGTATCGCGGGGCTCTTCAACTTCGTTGGCGTCATAGTGCTTGACCGTAGTCACGGTATAGAGCGAACCGTCACCGCGCTTCTTAACCGCGATCTCAACCATCCAATAGGTGGAGTCGTATTGATAGCCACCCTTGTTGCCCCTATTCTCGACAACCTTGTAGGTGAACGTCTTATCCGCATCTTCCGTCGCAAAGGTCAGGCCACCCAAAATACCGGTGTGGGACGTGCCATCGGTTTGCGGCTCATCGTTTGTCACGGTGAGCTTGCCCTTATCTGCGCGCAGCAGCTTGTTGAGTTTATCGGTTGAGGCGGGGTCTTCGCCCGTCACCGTAAAGCCAAACATGCCGGCATGCAGATCGTGGCCGCTGAGCGTCTTGACGAGCTCTAGGCCGCCCTGGAGCTCGTAACTCGTCGAGGTGCGATACCTATTGGTGAAGATGAAGCCTTCCGAGCCGGTCGTGCCATCGGCACGCGCCACAAGCTTGCCGCCCTCATCGGTTACGGTAACGGTCAGGGCGTAGGTGTGCGCGTCATACGTCCACTCGCCAAGGCCGCCGTTCGGGGCCAGCTCGTTAATCGTAAACGTATACGTGCCCGGCTTGTTGAAGGTGAGCTTCGAAAAGTCAATCTTTTCGTGCTCCCCGTCCTTGAGGGCCGCCGTCGTTTGCTTCTCCTCAGCATAGCCGTTGTCCACGCTCATCGAAGAGCCGGTGATGAGCTTGCCATCGATGGCAGTCTTGGTAGCATCGTCAGCCGCAGTCATAGCAAAGGTGAACTTGCCCGGAGCATCGGCACCGGCAACCACCTTCGTCACGGACGGGGTGTAGGTTGCCGCCTCGGTGACCGTATAGGTGTTCTTGAATTTGACCGTCGCGACACCGGTGGACGTTGCACCAGACGGATAGATCCACTGGCCCTCGAGCTCGTCCTTGCCATCGACCTGCTTGCTTACCGCTGTCGTGACTCTAAGCGTACCGTCGCCGTTATCCGCCACGACAGCCTTAACCGCATGGACCGTCTTGTCGTACGTATAGTCCGTCGCCTTGTCGTCAATCTCACTCACCGTATAGGTGAACGTCTTGCCGGCATCATCCTGAGTGAAGGTCAACCCACCCGCAGGTATCAAACTCACGGTCTTGGGGGCGTCGGCCTCGACGTTTGCGGTCTCAAAGACCTTGCCATTCGTGGAAATGCCAACCTTGCTGGCAGATGTCTCGTCGGCAGGCTTGACGATATAACGGAACGTGATCTTAGGCGAGCCAAAAACGGTCGCGTCCTTGGGATACGTCAACGTCTTCTCGATCTGCAGACCGCCAGCGGCGCCATAGTCGAGACTTGCCTCATAGCGATTCACAAACGAGACGGCAGGCGTTGTGGCGCCGGCCTCACTTGCATCGTACTGCTGCACGTAAGTATGCGAATCTTGCTTGAGCTGGACGATCTTTTCGTCCGTCAGCGTGCTCGCGTCGGCGCCGTCGCCCAGCAGCTCCGTCACACCCGCACCCTTGAGCACGGTCGTCACGGTGTAGAGCTTAGCGGGGTCATCCTTATGTGCAAGGACTTTGACGAGCACGATGACATCGCCGGTGTAGCCGATGTCATAGGTGTAGCCGGCGGCAGCAGGCTGGTTCTCGTGAATGCGATAGGCAAACGTACGCCCCAGATCCTGTTCCGTGAGCTCACGGGCAAAGAGCTTCTCCGCCCCACTCGCGCTCACCACGGTGCCGGGCACGCCGGCCCCCGCAGCCGTATTAGACAGGCTGGCCTCGGAGCCATCGACCGATGTCTGAACGCCGTTGTGCCAAAGGCCTGTCGCGGTAAAGGTAAACTGTCCCGCGACAGAGGCGCGACCCTCGAGGGTCTTGCTGACCGTCACGCCACCAAAGGTGCCCGATGCATGGTACGCGTTGGTAAAGGCAGCCTTGTCGGTTACGGCCTTGTCCGCATCGGAGGCACCGGTGTTGGCGTAGGTCACGCTCGACACGCGCAGCTTGCCCGTGTGGTTGCCCGACTCATCCAGATCGGCCACCACGACGGTCGCGCGTGCAGTGTGCTTGTCCATGGACATGCCCGCCTGGCCATCCCGCGCAGCATCCTCGGTGATGTTGAAGCTAAAGGTACCCGCGCGGTTGAACGTCACGGTCGGGGCGGCTTCGGCGCCAAAGGCGAACGATGCCACGCGTCCCGACGCGGGCGCGCTGGCGACAGCTTGGTTAGTGCCGATAGCAACGGCCCCATCCGTCACTGCCTTTGCGGTGGTCTTACCCAGACCAGTTGCACTGGCATCGTCCGTAGCGGCGGTGAGGTTAAAGGTATAGCGTTCGCCCTGGTTCCAGTCGCGACCGCTCACGGTCTTTTGGCCCTGCAGGGTCGCGCTCGTGGGCTCCACGCTATATATATTGGTAAAGGAAGGTGTGGCATTCTTATCCAGCTGCTTTACCGAGCCGTCCTCTGCAACCTTGTAGTACTCGATCGAAGTCTGGATGCCAGCACCCTTCTCGGCGTTGCGCACCACGGCGTAATAGACCGACTTGTCGTAGTCCATGCCCTTCTTAATGCTACCGAGATTCTCAGCGAACTTGTACACGTAGGCGCGTCCCGCATCAGCCTTGGCGGTATAGGAGATCGCCGGCCACGTCACCGTACCGTCGGCGTTATTGCCCACGGTCGCGGTGTCGCCCTCGGCGTCCTGAGGCATGGGGGCCTTGATGCTCTTGTCGACCTTATCGGGATCGAACGCTGCATTGTCGTCCGCATAGCCGCCCACACGCTTGAGCTCAAAGCTAAAGGCGTTCTGGGAAAGCGGGAAACTCCCGGCGTTGTCGGTTAGGCTCTTTTGAGCATGGATGGTGATGTTCCCCTCATGCTCGTCGTAGCGGTTGGTGAAGATCGCGTCGGCAACCTCTGTCTTGGTGTCGTCGCCCGCGTCGTTGCGCTCCTGCGTCATCTTCACGCTCTCAACGACAAGAGCACCAGCTTGGTTGTCCTCCACCACGACCTCCGCTTTATAGCGGGCGGCAGAGTAGCTTATGCCGTCTGCCCCGGCATCGGAACCGGGGATAACCTCCGAGATGGTATAGGTGTACGTGCCGGGCTTGGTATAGGTGATGTCGCCAAACGTTGCCGTCTTATAGGTGATGTCGCCAACCGTTTGCGTCTGGGAATTCTTGGTAAGCTCGACCGTCGACACCTTGCTCTTGGCGCCATTGGGCATGGGGACGCCGTCGTCGGCTGTAAGCTGCACGGTAAAGGAATCGCCATCGGCCCAATCGCGACCCTCGAGCATCTTCTTGGCGCTTAGGCCATTCTTTACGGGGCTGACACTGTATTTGTTGATGAACTCGAGCGTGTTGCTCGCGGGAATCTTTCCGTCCACGAGCGCAGCGATTGAACCCGTTATGGTGTTGCCGGTTCCCGACTGCTTCTCGCCGCCGACCATGCGTCTCACGAGGCTAAAGCCAGCCGGAAGCACCGACTCGTCGGCAGAGCCGGTCACAGTGTTAACGATGCTCGCCAGCACATTGCCACTGGACTCCTCGCCCTTAGTGGTGAGCTCGCTCACGCTATAGCTGTCGCCCTTCTTAAGGTCGTATACGCGAATGGTCTCGCCGGCCTTGATGGAATGGGTGCCGCCGTTCTTGAGCCTAAAGGAATTGCCCACAGCGTTGCCGCTCGCATCGAACACATGCGCCTCGTAGCCCTCCTGGGACTCCGGCAGGGTGAACTTAAACGTAAAGGGCAGATCGTTGTCGTCCGCATCCTTGGTGGGCGCAGTAAGACCAGCATCCGCCGTCACGGTCTTAGTCACTTGCAGGCGTGCCACGCGACGATCGGTATACTGCACGGCCGTTGCCGTGGTAAAGAGATGATTGAGCTGAAGCGTGCCCAGATCGGTGCCATTGGTGGCATCATCGTCTTGATAAAGGGCCATGCGGTTGATGCCCGTATCGGCAAAGATGGTCGCCAGCTGGCCGTCGCGCTCGCCACCGTCCTCGACATAGCGCAGGATAGCCTTGGCACCTTGCGTCGTCTTGTCATAGCGCATATGCATCCAGTTGCCCGCAAGAGAAGGCGTCACGCCTTGGGCGGTGCACGTCTGGCCCCATGTCAGGTTTCCGTTGGCGTCAACGGCCGCACTCTGCAGCTTGCCCTTAATGTGCGTAAGCGTGTTGTCGATGGAGTCGGGAGAGCCAAACTGCGCCAGGGAAGCAATCAGCGAACCCGGGCCGCTCATGCTGCGCACACCGTCGCCTTCCTTGCCAGCATCCACATACACACCCGAATCGTCCACGATTACCTTGGTGATGGTGTTGTTAATCTCATGGCCATCCGGGCTTACAGACTCACGCAGGTAGTACGTACCCTTGGTAAGGGGCTTATGCTCTGTCGAATCGAGCGGGAAGCATGCAGCACCCTTAATGTCATACGGATAGGTCATGCCTTTTGCCTTCACGGTGTCATACGGCGTGGCACCAGGGTTGATTGCATACGTGCTGGGACTATCGCCGGCAACGTCATCGGACTTATACAGCTCAAACGTCGCGCCGTCCACGGGCTCGTCCAGGTCATCGACCTTCTGCACAAACAGACGGTTCTGAACGTTGGTGAGGTGGATCACCGTAGAGAACTGCCTGTTTATCGTTTGATATTGGACCATAGAGGTGTTGTCGATGGTTGCCCCCGCCAGAGACGATGCCGTGGTGTGGTACACCGCTACGGTATATTCGGACTGGGACTTATCTTCCAACATGGCGGCGTACTTCTCGATGTCTCCGGGCAGCGACCTGACCGTCACCACGTAGTCGCCCTTGGTATTGACATCAAAGACACTCGTGTCCGCCGATTTGGCAGCCTCGACCGCACCGGCAATGCCGTGCGCGGAGCACAGCTTATAGCCATTGAGCGGGTTGCCCGTGACCGCCGTCCACGCGTCTTCGCTTGTGTGGTCCTCGCTCGCACCGGTGAGCTTGAGCACGACGGCGAAGGTCGTACCCGAGCTAATGGCGTTGCCCTTATTGTCTTTTGTTTCTTTATTAAGAGAAATGGTCTCCTTAGCGGCCAGATAGCCGCCGTTCAGCCACATGCGGCTACCCGTCCATGACTTGCCGTCGGCCGTGGTGACCGTCGTCTGCGGTGCAACCACCACGCCACCCGTGCCGCTCGCAGCTTTCTTGTATTGCAGATGCAGCTCACCTGGCGTTGCGGTGGTCGATGAGGTCAGACTCGAGCGATATCCCGCGGGCAGGCCAACCTCTTTGAGTACAAAGTAATCGTGTCCCTCAGCGTGCTGGTTATCAAACGAAAGAACGGACCTGTCCGGCTTCAGAAGTACCAGCTGGCCATTGGCGTCCGTCGTGCCCTGAGCGATGGCCTCATCCTGCGCGTTCCAGTTGGCATCTGACTGATACAGAGCAAACTCGGCACCCTGGACTGCCTCGCCGTTTTGGTCGACCTTCGCGACCTCGGACGACGGCAGCGTGGTGAGGTTGAACTTAAGTTTCATGTTCGATGCGCCCGCGCCGCGCTCCAGATAGAAGAAGCTCAGCGTATGCTTGCTGCTGTCACGGAAGGTGTTGCCGGAGAAGTTAGAGGTATCTGCGCCGGCAGCTTTGAACTTTGCCTTGATGTTGGTTTTTTCGATTTCCTTCTCGGCTCCATTCGCACCGTCAATATGACCGACCTTTACTTCACCGGTAGCAAAGTTGATATCAAGCGTTGCCTTCTCGTGGATGCCACCCAGATCGCCCACGAGTACGCCATCGATGTACACCCAGACGTCGTCATCACCCGAGAACTCAAAGACCATGTCGTTGTTATCGGTGGTCTTGCCGCCCGCAGGCTGGACAAACTCTGTGGTCATGGACATGCCAAAGTGGTGGTTGAGGCTCGTGCTTCCATCAATGATCTGCTTAGGGGAGAGGCTGTTGCCCTTCTCATCAAAAACCTTGTCAGCCGAGTCGAAGGGGAAGAACTGGCCCAGATTTGCATCTGATACGTCGCCCTTATATACGCCCGCCTTATCGTAGACGTTAAAGGAGTTGGTCGTGGGGTTATACACGGCATAGTTACCATAGTTACCGTCAGAGCCGTACGAGTCGTAGACGTAATAGCCATCTTTGAGCTGGAAGAGGCCTTTCACATCGTTGTAGACAGCCTTACCGTCCTGTTTGCCATTTGCCTGACTGTCGTTGTTAAAGAGATAGGCCAGCGACTCATCGGTGTAGTTAACACCCTGGCCTTGGGAGGTGTGGGTGCCATTGCTGATTGCCGGATAGCCATCCACCAGCATGGTCTTCACAAATGAAAGACGTCCAAAACCGTTGATATTGCTTCTGCCCGTCCACTTGTTAATGCCCGTGCCGGCACCACCATTGAACTTGAGCTGGTGATTTTTGTTGATGCCGGTGTTGTTATTGCCATTATTGTTGTTTATGTTGACGGACTTATCGTTGTCGCCGTTCACGACCCAATAGTCGAACAAATTGACCGTAGTGCCGGTGGGATTCACCGTCTCTACGGTATGGTTGCTCAAGGGAACGGACTGGTCGGCCGACGCACTCGATGCACCAAGCATGAGTGCGCATGCCGCCAGCGGGACGGCCAAAACCCTCAGGACACGCTTGGCGGTATTGGTTTTCTTGCCAAAAGGCTTTAGCATTTCTCGAGCTCTCGCACACACGCGATTCATGAAGGCCCTCCCCAAATCCATGAGGACGTCAAGCAGCGGCTCGCTATATATGTGTGTCGTCCCCATCGATGCAATTATACGCCCCATTACAGTCTGAAATAGGTCATCGATAAATTTCGATGGCGAGCATTCGGCGCATTGCCTACGATACGGGCAAGCCCCGAGGGGCCGCCGATCGGGCGCCTCCGGATGGCCGTCTGCCCCTGCCCCGTAGAGGGCCCGGGGGGTGTTGCCACCGGGGGCGCTCGCCGCTCCGGACGACTGATAGGAAACTGCCGGGCGCAAGCGCCACGGCCAGGTAATGTGGGTGTCGCGGGGAGGGGTTCCGATCGGCCTACCGATTGGAGGATACCACCGTGGCACCAATTAGAATGTCGGAAGCCGTCATCGGGCTCGATGTCGGGA
>NZ_JBBNLQ010000018.1:0-27179 GCF_040092395.1 Collinsella sp. CLA-ER-H4 | reverse complement strand
GGCGGCCCTCTTTTTTGCACTTGCGCGGCGGGATGGTAATATCGTTACGTTTGAACTGTTTCGATGTGAAACCGAGGAGATTCCCTCTATGAGTGCTGACTACCCGTCAATGACTACGGCCGAGATTCGCTCTAAGTTCCTCAACTTCTTTGAGGAGCGCGGTCTTAAACTCTATCCTTCTTCGTCCCTCGTCCCCGATGATCCCTCGCTGCTGCTTGCCAACGCCGGCATGAACCAGTTTAAGGAGTACTACCAGGGCAAGAAGACCATGAAGGAGATCGGCGCGATCTCTTGCCAGAAGTGCGTCCGCACCAACGACATCGACTGCATCGGCGAGGACGGCCGTCACTTGTCGTTCTTCGAGATGCTCGGCGATTTCTCTTTTGGCGGCGTCTCCAAGGAGCAGGCTTGCGCCTGGGCCTTTGAGCTCATCACCAAGGAGTTCAAGCTGCCGCTCGACCGCCTGTACTTCACCGTCTTTACCGAGGACGACGAGACCCATGACGTGTGGCGCTCCCTGGGCGTTGCCGAGGACCACATCTCCCGCCTGGGCGAGGACGACAACTTCTGGGCCGCTGGCCCCACCGGCCCCTGCGGTCCGTGCTCCGAGATCTACTTTGACATGGGCGAGGAGGTCGGTTGCGGCAGCCCCGACTGCAAGCCCGGCTGCGACTGCGACCGCTTCCTTGAGTTCTGGAACCTCGTGTTTACCCAGTACGACCGCCAGGAGGACGGCTCCATGCCGGAGCTGCCGCACCGCAACCTCGATACGGGCATGGGTCTGGAGCGCATGGCCGCTATCATGCAGCACAAGACTGCCAACTACGACGGCGATCTGATGCAGCACCTCATCAAGCTCGGTGAGGAGATCAGCGGCAAGACCTATGACGCCGACGATTACTCCGGCGCCAGCCGCTCCCTGCGCATCATCGCCGACCACTCCCGTGCTGTCGACTTTATGATCTCGGACGGCATCCTGCCCGGCAACGAGGGCCGCGAGTACGTCCTTCGCCGCCTGCTCCGCCGCGCCGTGTTCCACGGTCGCCTGCTGGGCATCGAGGGCGCCTTCCTGACCAAGTTCATCGACGAGGTCAACGCTCAGATGGGCGAGGCCTACCCCGAGCTGCTCAAGAACGTCGCGCTCGTTAAGGGTATCGTCGCCTCCGAGGAGGAGCGCTTCTCCACGACGCTCGACAACGGCCGCGTTTACCTGGACGAGGCCCTGGCAGCGCTTGCCGAGGGCGCTGTGCTTCCGGGCGATGTCGCCTTTAAGCTGCACGACACCTTTGGTTTCCCCATCGATTTGACCGTCGAGATCGCGGGTACCGCTGGCCACGACGTCGACATGGACGGCTTCACTGCCTGCATGGAGGACCAGAAGGCCCGCGCCCGCGCCAACGCCAAGGGCGATGCCTGGGGCAGCTTCAACGACGTGTGGGTCGAGCTTTCCGACAAGGTCGCAGCGACCGAGTTCGACGGCTATGACAACGATGTGATCGAGGGCGCCAAGGTTGTCGCCATCGTGCGCAACGGCGAGTCCGTCGAGTCCGCAGCCGCGGGCGAGGATGTCGAGGTCGTGCTCGACCGCACCCCGTTCTATGCCGAGATGGGTGGTCAGCAGGGCGATGCCGGCAAGCTTTCCGCCGAGGGCGTTGTTCTGACCGTTGCCGACACCAAGAACCACAACGGCCTGTATGCCCACGTCGCGCACGTTGCCGATGGCACGCTGACTGTCGGTGCCGCTGTTACCGCCGCGCTCGACGCCGAGCGCCGTGGTTTCCTGCGCCGCAACCACACCGCCACCCACCTGCTCGACGCTGCGCTTAAGCAGGTCCTGGGCGAGCATGTCTCCCAGGCCGGCTCGCTGGTGACGCCCGAGCACCTGCGCTTTGACTTTACGCACTTCGAGGCCCTTTCCTCAGAGCAACTCAAGGCTGTAGAGGACCTGGTCAACCAGCAGATCTTCGCCTCCAAGCCGGTCGTGACCCGTGTTATGGGCATCGACGAGGCTAAGGCTGCCGGCGCAGTCGCTCTGTTTGGAGAGAAGTACGGCGATGTCGTCCGCGTCGTCTCCGTGGGCGCCGATGACCAGCCGTTCTCTCGCGAGCTCTGCGGTGGCACGCACGCTGCCAATACCGCCGAGATCGGCCTGTTCAAGATTATTTCCGAGTCCTCTACGGGCTCGAACGTCCGCCGTATCGAAGCCGTGACCTCTAAGGGTGCTCTCGACTATATGGCCGACCGCCTGGCACTCGTTGACGCCGCCGCCGCTGCGCTCAAGTGCCGCGTCGACGAGGTTCCCGCCCGTGTGGAGAACCTGCAGGCCGAGCTGCGCGAGACGTCCAATAAGCTCAAGAAGGCGCTCACCGGTGGCTCTTCCGATGCGATCTCCAGCGCCATCGACGGCGCTGTCGAGCTGAATGGCTACAAGCTCGTCGTTGCTGAGCTCCAGGGCCTTGAGGCTGCCGACCTGCGCAACGTATGGGATACCGTGCACCAGAAGGTCGCCGGCCCTGTCGCTTGTGTCATCGCCAGCGTGACTGAGAAGGGCACTCCGGCCCTGCTCGCTGCCGGCTCCGATGACGCCGTCAAGGCCGGGTTCCACGCCGGTAACGTGATCAAGCAGATCGCGGGTCTGGTCGACGGTCGCGGTGGCGGCCGTCCCAACATGGCCCAGGCCGGTGGCAAGAACGCCGCCGGTATTGCCGATGCCCTCGCGGCCGCTAAGACCGCGCTCGGCGCCTAAGAATCTAAGAAGTCGTTGTGGTTGCGCTCGCGCTGGACATAGGGGAGACCAGGATTGGCATCGCCGTCTCGAGCCGTGATGGCAAGATGGCGATGCCTGTCAAGGTGCTTCCGGCTGCCGAGGTCACCGGTATGACCAAGACGTTCCGGTATCTGGTTGAGGACTATGAGCCCGACATCCTGGTAAGCGGACGTCCCCTGACCATGGCCGGTGAGCCCGGCCCCCAGGCCGAGCGCGTTGCCGCCGTGGCGCAAAAGATTGCCGACGAGCTCGATCTTCCGCTGGAGTTTGAGGACGAGCGTCTGTCCTCGCAAGAGGCCAAGCGTATCCTGCGCGAGCAGGGCCTCAACGAAAAGCAGATGAGGGGCAAGATCGACATGATTGCCGCCAGCCTGTTTTTGCAGACGTGGCTCGATCGTAAAAACGAGGAGGTCCAGCATGTCTAGCGCTTCCGATCCGCGCCAGCCGAATCGTACGCAGCAGCCGGCGTCGCGCCCTGCCCAGCCTGGCCAGCGTCCGGCACAGCCGACGCAGCGCCCAGCACAGCCTGCCGCGCGCCCGGTGCAGTCCTTCTCTCATTCGGGCCAACCTGTTCAACGGACGGGTCAGCAGCCTTCTGCTCGTTCGGTTCAGCATCCGGCTTCTCACGCGGCTCAGCAGCCCACTGCTCGTACGGCCCAGCCTGCAGGCGGCACCCGCTTTAAGCAGCAGGCACCTATCCAGCGAACGCAGGCCCCCCAATCGCATTCGCATCACGCTCGCGGTTCGCATAGCGTTGCTCCGGCGACCCGCTCGAGCTACAACACGCATACTCGTCGCGGTTCTCAAAAGAAAAGCTCCCCGGTGCCTGTGATTATCGGTGGCGTCGTCGCCGTGCTTGCGCTTGTCGCGATCGTTTTCTTTGTCGTGCCAGCCGTCAAAGGCTTCTTTGCCGGTGAGGATGCGAAAGTCGTTGCAGGCCAGCAGGTTACTATCACGATTCCCGATGGTGCCTCGGGTGACAGCATCGCTTCGATTCTCTTCGAGAACCATATCGTCGAAAATCCCAAAGATTATTATGCGGCGGTGAAAAAGCTCAACGCCGATATGTCGCTCAAGCCTGGTACCTATTCGTTCACCACACTCATGGATGCGACCAAGGTTGTTCAGCAGCTCATGGAAGGCCCCAACGCGGGCTCCAATGCGCTGACTATCCCTGAGGGCCTAACGGTCGATCAAGTCGCCGACCGTGTGGCCCAGGCCTACGACAGCATCTCTAAGGAAGACTTCCTCAACCAGGCCAAGGCCTCCAACTACGTGGACGACTATAGCTTCCTTAAGGGCGCCGCCAACGACTCGCTCGAGGGTTTCTTGTTCCCCAAGACCTATTCGTTGGGTGATTCGCCGACGGCCGATGACGTGATTCGCGCTATGCTCGATCAGTTTAAGACCGAGTATAAGTCGCTAGACTTTGCGAGCTGCGAAGCCAAGATCAAGGAGCGCTACGGTGTTGAGATGTCCGACTTCGACATCGTCAACTTGGCCTCTATCGTTGAGCGCGAGGGCCTCAACGCCGATCAACGTGCGCACGTGGCCTCGGTCTTCTACAACCGCCTTGCCGGCAAGCTCGACGGTCTGCGCTATCTCAACAGCGATGCGACCATGATGTATGTCACCGGTGGCGAGGTTACCGCCGACGACCTGCAGAGCGATAGCCCGTATAACACCTATAAGCATGAGGGCCTGCCGCCCACGCCCATCTGCTCTCCGTCGCTCGAGGCACTCAAGGCCACGCTTGAGCCGACCGACTCCGATGACCTGTATTTCTACATTACGCAGGACGAGGAGTACTTCTCGCAAACCTACGAAGAGCATCAACAGTCTTGGAATTAGCATGAGGATTTTTAGCCCCAAACGATACGTTGCCTCGGTCGATCGCATCGACCTCGATACCCTGTGGGCCGACGGCAAACGCGCCATTCTGCTCGATCGCGATAACACCTTGGTGCCGCGCGATACCGAGCAGGTTCCCGCCGCGGTTTCCGCTTGGCTCGACGCCGCCCGCGCCAAAGGCTTTAAGCTGTGCATGGTGTCCAACAACTGGCATCGCGACCAGGTCATGAGCTCTGCACGCGAGCTGGGACTCGAGGCCATCAGCCACGCCATGAAGCCGGCGCCGTTTGCCCTTAAGGCGGGTCTTAAGCGCCTCGGCGCCACGGCCGACGAGGCGGTGCTGATCGGTGATCAGCTCTACACGGACGTGTGGAGCGGCAACTTCGCCGGCGTCGATACCATCTTGGTAAAGCCGCAGGCGACGCAGGACCTGTGGTATACGCAGATCTTCCGTATCTTTGAGCGCCGGGCCCTGCGCGACCTTCCCTGCGAGGATTAGGTCTCGCTATGTCCCAGCACATCAAACACGGCTGCGACCATATCTTCTTTATCGGCTTTTTGGGCGCGGGCAAATCGACGCTCGCGCGCAACGTCGGCACTATGTTTAAGCGGCGTTTTGTCGATACCGACCGCCTGGTCGTGCGCCGTTGCGGCAAGTCGGTAACCGAGATTTTTGAGACCGAGGGCGAGGATCGTTTTCGTGAGCTCGAGACCTCGGCGCTCCGTTCGCTCCAAAGCGAGCGCAGCCTGTTGGTTTCGTGCGGGGGCGGTATCGTCGAGACGCCGGTGAATATTGAGTTGATGCACGAAATGGGTACGTGCGTTTACCTCGAGTGCGACTTCGAGGATTCGATTCGCCAGATTCGTCGTTCCGACACGCGCCCCGATTTCCGCTCGCCCGAGCATGCCGCGCGCCTGTTTGAGCATCGCCGTCCGCTGTATCGACAGGCCGCCGACCTTACCCTTGATATTCGCAACAAGTCCTTCGAGGACGTTTCCTACCTTTGTGCCGAGATGCTTTTGGAGCGTGGACTGCTATGATTCGCCGTCAACTGATCAATTTCCAAAACCGCAGCGTCGATGTCCGTGTCGGATTGGGTGCGTTCGATGAGCTTTCGCGCATGTTTGCCTCGGCCGTGGGCAAGCCTAAGCGCGCGATGGTCGTTTGGAACACCGCCTCGTCAGAGCGTTTTGGCGAGGTCGTCGAGCATGCGCTGGTTGACGCCGGTTTTGCCGTGTCGCTGCTCGTCCTTGAGGTTTCGCCTGCCGGCGCTACATTGGCCGATGCCGATACCGTCTTTGGTGCCCTGTCGGCTAACGGCATTACCTGCGACGATCTCGTTGTCGCCGTTGGCGATGCCGCAACCTGCTCGGTTGTTAGCTGGTGTGCCAATCAGTGGTGCGGCCGCACCGAGTGCGCGTTGCTGCCGACGACGTTCGACGCCATGCTCACGGTCGCGACGACCATGAAGCCGCTCGTCGCCTCGTCGTCGAATGCGCTTCCCGCTATCGCGTTCCGTCCCGAACCGGGCTTGGTCGTGTGTGACCTCGACCTTGTTCGCGAGGCGGACCCTGAGGACCTCAAGCTCGGCTATGTGGTACTTGTTGGCACCATGCTTTCGAGCAGCAAGTCCCGCTGGAATCAGTTTACTGAGACCGTCCCCGAGATTCTCGCGGGCGAGGAGGTCGCACTCGTTAATGCTGTTCAATGGTCTCAGACTGCCCGCAAGGACGTACTGATGGCCACGAACCCGAGCGCCCGCCATGCGCTCGATTTTGGCAAGACGGGGGAGCGTACCCTGCGCGCCTGCTTGGGCGATGACGCTTCGCAGGTCCCTGCCTACCAGCTGTTGTCCGAGGGCATGCGCTTTGAGGCGCGCCTAGCACATGATGCCTGCGACTTCGATATCGATTACGTTTTTGAGGTCGATGACTGCTTGGAGGACTTTGGTATCGAGGAACTTGCCTTCGATCTGGAGCCTGCCGCATATATCGAGGAGTTCCGCAGGCAGCAGTTTGCACGGTCGAACCGCAGCATGTCGCCGCTGCCCGCGGCGCTCGGCGCCATTCGCCTAACGAACGTCGAGGACGAGGTTCTTGATCGCCATGCTCACGCCTACTTGGCTTCTCGCAAAGAACTTCTCTAAGATTTATTGACTTCCATCGTCTTTCGTATCATGTTGAGGGGCGGGTTTCCAATCGGTTGCGGATCGCATGCGATTCCGTCGTTCGGTTGAGGCCCGTCCCGTCTATATAGAGACAACAAGAAAGGAATCTGCATGTCTGAGTTTGCTGCCGGTCCTGCCGGTCGTATCGAGCGTGTCCGTGCCCTGATGGCCGAGCGTGGCTACGACGCCATCGTGGTTCGCGACGAGGCCAACCTTCGTTGGCTTACGGGCGTGAAGGGCGTCTTCGACTACACCTTCGAGTTCCCGCACGCTGCGTTTATTACGGCCGACCAGTGCCTGTTCCACACCGACTCGCGCTACCTCAACAGCTTTGAGGAGAACACGCCCGCCGGCAGCCCCTGGGTCTACGACATGGATGAGGGCACCATCCCCGGTTGGGTCGCCGGCAAGATCGCGGCCAACAAGTGCCGCGTCTGCGCTGTCGAGGACGATATGCAGATTAATTTCTACCAGGGTATTCAGCGTGGTCTGGAGGACCGTTCCGTCGTCTGCATGTTGCCGCTGATGCACGACGACATCCGCAAGATGCGCGCCATCAAGGATGCCGAGGAGATCGAGCTCATGCGCCACGCACAGTCGATCACTGACGCCGCCTTCCAGCACATGCTCGGCTTTATTAAACCCGGTATGACCGAGAAGCAGGTTCGCAACGAGCTCGAGAACTTTATGTTCGCCAACGGCGCCGACAGCCTTGCCTTCGGCTCCATCGTGGCGAGCGGTCCCAACACCGCCAACCCGCATGCCGTGCCGAGCGACCGCGTGATCGAGAAGGGCGACTTCGTCCTCATGGATTACGGCGCGGGCTACTGCGATTATCGTTCCGACATGACGCGCACCGTCGTGATGGGCGAGCCTACCCAGAAGCAGCTCGACCTGTACGCGCTCGTGCGCCGTACGCACGAGGAGTGCGTTGCCGCCATCCATCCGGGTGTCGAGGGCAACGACATTTTCAAGCTTTCCAAGAAGATCATCGGCGATGCCGGCTATGGTGAATACTACAACCATGGTCTGGGCCACGGCGTGGGCATCGACATCCACGAGCTGCCCAACTTCAACCGCAGCAAGAACACCATCGAGGTCGGCTCGGTTATCACCATGGAGCCCGGCGTGTATCTGCCCGGTGTGGGCGGCGTGCGCCTGGAGGACTACGGCGTGGTCACCGAGAACGGCTACGAGCCTTTCACCAAGACGTCGCATGACCTTCACGTCATCGATTGCTAGCCTATTTCGATAGATTTTTGGGGCGGGGCGTCCGGAGCAATTCGGGCGCCTCGCGTTCTCTTTTTATGCGCTCGCTGCAGGCGCCGTCTGCAAGTGTATAATTTCTATCGTATGTAATTTGGACGCTTGTGCGTTCTGCCCATAACAAGAAAGGTCACTATGCCTACCATTTCTACCGCCGACTTCAAGAACGGCCTCGGTCTCCGCATTAAGGACAAGGTCTACACCATCGTCGAGTTCCAGCATGTTAAGCCGGGCAAGGGCGGCGCGTTTGTGCGCTACAAGACCCGCGACATCAAGAGCGGCCGCGTCGTCGAGAACACCTGCAATGCCGGTACCAAGTTCGAGAGCGTTATGCTCACCACCCGCGAGTTCCAGTACCTCTACAACGATGGCACCGACTACATCTTCATGGACAACGAGTCCTATGAGCAGGTTCCCGTTCCCGAGGACATGGTGGGCGAGAACTCCAAGTGGCTGCGCGAGAACGACATCTGCCAGCTGCTCTTCGCCGACGATGAGCTCATGGGCGTGACCCCGCCGATGTTCATCGAGACCACCATCGTCCAGACCGACCCGGGCTTTAAGGGCGACACCGTCCAGGGTTCCACCAAGCCGGCCACGATCGACACCGGCGCTGTCATCCAGGTCCCCATGTACCTCAACGAGGGCGAGGTCATCAAGGTTGACACCCGCGACGGCAAGTTCGTCTCCCGCGTCTAGCAACCAACTCTTCTAGGAGGACTCATGCCCCAGGAAATCAAGATTGACGGCATCGGCATTTCGCCCGATGTTCTGACCGCCATCGTCTCGCGCGCCGTGTCCGATGTCGAGGGCATCGCCTCCGTTGGCGTCAAAGACCTTGCCACCAACCTTGTCTCCATGATGCTCTCGTCCAAGGCCCCCGCTTCCGAGCCGGCGGTCGAGGCCGAGGTCGTCGGCGACAAGCTCGCACTCACCGTGCGTGTCGTGGTGTTCTTTGGCTATCCGTTCAAGAAACTCGCCGAGGCCGTTCGCGCCGCAGTGGTCGCCGCCATCGATGCCCAGGTTGGCGTTGAGGTCGAGCGCGTTGACGTTTGCATCGACGGCCTCGTTTTCCCAAGGGAGTAACCTTTGAGCCTTAAGGTTTATCGCGGGCGTACGCTTGCCCGCAGTCAGGCGCTTCAGCTTCTGTTCCAGGCCGAGGCCACGGACAGCCCGCTCGAGCGCGTCCTCGAGGGTGATTTCCTGATCTCGAAGGGTCCCCTCGACCCCTATGCGCTGGAGCTGTGCCGCGGTGCCTATGAGCATATCGACCGCATCGACTGTGCTCTGCGCTCTGTTGCCAAGAACTGGGATCTTACGCGCATGCCCGGCGCCGACCGCAACCTGCTGCGTATCGCCGTTTACGAGATGCGTTTCCTCACCGACGAGGAGGTCTCTGACGCCATCGTGATCAACGAGGCCGTCGAGCTTGCCAAGGCCTATGGCACCGACCAGTCCGCGTCGTTCGTCAACGGCGTGCTGGGTAAGATCGCTCGCAGCGAGGAGCTGCCGGGCGAGGACCTATACCAGGAGCTGCTGGCCGAGGATCGCGCTCGCGAGGAGGCACAGGCTGCCGAGGCTGCCGCTAAGGTTGCGGTTGCCCAGGCTGAGGCTGGTGTGCTGGCCGAGGATGCGGACGCTGCTGAGGCCGTCGAGGCCGACTCCGTCGAGGAGTAGCCATGCCAGAGGGTTCCGTCCGCAACTTTGATGAGATCTCGGATCGTCTGGATCAGATCATCGCTACCGTTCGCTCCAAGGATACCTCCTTGGAGCGTTCGCTCGATCTGTTTGACGAAGCGATTGAGCTGGGCTCCCGCGCGGTCGATATGGTCGACAAGTTTGAGCTTACACCGCGTGAGGCCGACAAGCTCGAGCAGGAATATGATGAGGATGCGGCAAACGAATCCCAGGATAGCTAGGCTGCATCTCCGGACACGAATGGTTGATGGCATTCATGAAACGCGTGCGTCTTGATGACGAACTGATTTCACAGGGCATCTGCGCAGATCGCGCGGATGCCCTTCGCACTCTTATGGCCGGCTTGGTCTCGAGTGGCGGTGAGCGCTTGACTTCGCCGGGCCTTAAGGTGATCCCGGGGCTGCCGCTGCACGTGAAGGGGCGCATTCCCTATGTTGGCCGCGGCGGTCTTAAGCTCGAAGGCGCGCTTGATGCGTTTGACATCAATCCGACGGGCCTTGCCTGTCTGGATGTGGGCTGCTCTACCGGCGGTTTTACCGATTGCCTGCTCAAGCGCGGAGCTGCGACCGTTGTCTCGGTGGACGTGGGTCGCGCCCAGTTCGATTGGTCGTTGCGTCAGGACGATCGCGTGACGCTGCATGAGCGCACAAATGTGACGCAGCTGCCTGAGCTTGGCTATGCCGGCGCCATCGACCTGGCTGTGTGTGATGTCTCGTTTACCAGCATCGCGAACATTATCGATGCGGTACTGGCGTGCCTGGCTCCTACGGGTGCATTCTGCACGCTCGTAAAGCCGCAGTTTGAGGCTCCGGCGGCGCTGGTGGGCGAGGGCGGCATTGTGACCGATCCCGCCGTGCGCCGCGATACACTCGTGAGGGCGGTTGAACTCTTTGCTGCCAAGGGCCTGTTCCCGGTCGATGTGTGCGTGTCACCCATTCATGGTGCCAAGGGCAACGTTGAGTTTTTCCTGTACGGCACGAGGTTTGCCCCCGGTGAACGCACCGACGATGAGCTGCAATCCCAGGTATCGGTTTTGAGCGAGAAAGCTGCAACGCTATGAAGGTCTTTCTGGTTCCCAATTACTACAAGCAAGAGGCGGTCGAGAGCGGCCTGATGCTCGAGCTTTGGCTGACGCGCCAGGGCTATGAGGTCGCATGGGCTGCCGACCAGCGATCCAAGATTCAGAGCACGCCTGATATTGACGGCTCCGATCTGGTCATTACGCTCGGCGGCGACGGTACGTTGCTACGTGCTGCCCGCATCCTCAACCATCGCGAGATTCCTATCCTCGGTCTTTCCTATGGCCACCTGGGCTTTTTAACTGCTGCGAGCCCCGAGGAGCGCGACATTCTGCAGGTTGTGAGTGATGCCCTGTCCGGCGAGCTGCACGTGAGCCGTCGCGCTACCATCGCCGCGGATATCGTGTCCGTGCGCGAAGACGGTACGAAGGATGTCGTGCGCACGTTCGCCCTCAACGACATGGCGCTTACCCGAGGTCCGCTGTCCGATATGGTCGAGTTCGACATCACGGTGTCGGGCCACCATATCGACCGACTGCGTGGCGACGGCGTGGTCGTGTCCACGGCGACTGGTTCTACGGGTTACGCGCTCAGTGCCGGTGGCCCCATCGTGAGCCCCGACTATACGGGCATGGTCTGCGTACCCATTGCGCCGCACACCATTCAGGCCCGCGCCTTCTTGACTTCGCCGAGTGATGTCGTCGAAATCTTTATGTCTGATGACCGTCCGAGCGTTCCGGCAATCGCCATCGACGGACAGTTTATTACTTGTGATGGTACGGTCGAGAGCGTGGCTGTGCGTCGCGGGCCCGGAGATGTGCTGCTGCTCGATTATGGCCCCGAGAGCTTCTATAACTCGGTGAGCCGCGTATTCTACGGAGTCCGTCATGATCGATGAGCTGCAGGTTTCTAACATTGCACTCATTCGCGAGGCGACGCTAGTGCCGAGTGCCGGTCTGACTGTCCTGACCGGCGAGACCGGCGCCGGCAAGACCGCGTTGCTCTCGGCCCTCAAGCTTATTTTGGGCGAGCGCGCGGATTCGTCGACGGTGCGCGAGGGCGAGGCGCTGGCGAGCGTCGAGGCGCGGCTGTTCGACGGGCCGCACGACACGGAGGGGTTCACCGTGCAGCGCAGCCTTTCTGCCGAGGGCCGCAGCCGCGTGAAGATTGACGGCCGCATCGCCAGTGTGCGCGAGCTTTCGGAGCGCGTTGGTGTGATGATGGATCTGTGCGGCCAGCACGAGCACCAGCGCTTGCTCGATCCGGCGCATCACGTTGCGATGGTCGATGCATGGGCAGGGCGCCTGGCACTCGAGGCGCTGGATGCGTACCGTGCCTGCTTTAAGGCTTCGCGGGCTGCCGCTAAGGAGGTTCGACGTGTCGAAGAGGCCTCGCGTGCGCAGGGGAGCCGCGTCGAGGAGGCGCGCTTTGCGCTCGAGCGCATCGGCGAGGTCGACCCCAAACCGGGCGAGTATGAGGAACTCGAGGAGCTGCTGCCTCGCTCGGAGCACGCCGAGGTCTTGGTGGCGACGGCAAACGAGGCCCATGCATCGCTTGCCTCTGAAGGGGGAGCGCTCGATGCCGTGAACAGCGCCGTGGCAGAGCTTTCCCGAATGGCTACCGTCGATCGCAAACTGGGCGACATTGCCGATGCACTTTCGGATGCCTGCATCTCTCTTGAGGATTGCGCGAACGAACTTCGTTCCTATCGCGATGGGGTTGCCTTCGATCCTCGCGAGCTCGCTCGCATGCGCGAGCGGTATTCCGACCTCAAGGGCCTGCTGCGTCAGTGGGGTCCCACTATGGACGATGTTTTTGCCATGCGCGATCGCTCGCAAGAACTGCTGTCCCTGGTCGATGATGGCGATGAGCAGATCAAAATGGCGCGTGAGGCACTCGGGAGCGCCGAGCGCGAGTTGTTTGCCGCTGCCAAGGCACTTAAGCGCGCTCGCAATACGGCGGCCCCGCGCTTCTGCCACGAGGTTGGCCGCCAGATGGCGCGCTTGGAGATGGGTAGTGCCGAGCTCGTCTGGGAGTCGCGCGATCTTCCCCGTGCTGAGTGGACGCCCGTTGGTCCTTCGAGCTACGAGCTGCTATACCGCAGCGGTGCCGGCTTGACGCCACGTCCCCTGCGCCGCATTGCGTCGGGCGGCGAGCTCAGCCGCGTCATGCTGGCAAGTAAGGTTGTCCTCGGTAACGCGGACGGTGTCGATACGCTGGTGTTTGACGAGGTCGATGCTGGTGTCGGTGGCTCCACGGCGCGTGCGCTCGCGGGCGTGCTGGCAGATCTCGCCGCTACGCATCAGGTGATTGTCGTAACCCACTTGGCGCAGGTCGCCGTCATGGCTGACAAGCATTATGTCGTCAGCAAGGAACCGGGCGATGTTCCCCAGACGCATTTGGACGAGGTAACCGGCGAAGCGCGTACTGCCGAGATCGCCCGCATGTTGAGCGGCGATCAGTCCGAGGCAAGCTTGGCCCACGCAAAGCAGATGCTCGAAGAAGCTCGAGGTTAGGTCGTATCAGCGGGGTTGGTGGGACAAAATAGACTGAAATTTTTGTCCCACTACGCGTTTTACTCAACGACCTTATCCGGCTGGATGAGCTCCTCGTAGTAGCTGATATGCTCACGCGCGTCTTCAATCTCGGGCAGCAGGAAGTTGTAGATGACTTCGATGATCATCGTGGCGCTGATCTTAGAGAACGCAAAGTCGCCCGTTGTCAGCAGCGCTTCGTGGTTGACGGTGTTAAAAGTGTAGTCTGCCAGGCGCGCGAGCGGGGATTTACTGTCGCTGCTGATGACGACTACGGTTGCGCCGCAGTTGCGAGCCGCTTTTGCCATGCGATTCAGTCGGCGCGATTTGCCGGAGTTTGAGATAAGCACGATGACGTCACCCGGGCGTAACGTGAGCGCAAAGCCGATTGATGTCTCGCTAATGGTGCTCGCCATGCAGCGCAGGCCCAGCTGCGAAAACTTAAACGTCGCATCGAGCGCGACCGCGTTCGTATTGCCCACAGCCGCAAACTCAATAACCCCTGCATGCTTAAGGGCATGCACAACAGCCGCCAGCGTATCGTGGTCGATCCCGTCGATGGTCGCATTAAGCTCGCTCACCTTGGCAGCCAGGATGTTCTTGAGGCTCTGCTCCATATTGTCCAGCGAGACCTCGTCAGTCAGGCCCTCGTTACGCTGGCTTTCCAAATCCCTCGCCAACGAAAACTGAAAGCTGCGGAAGCTACCAAAGCCAAGCTTGCGGCAGAAGCGCGAAACGGTCGCCTCGGACGTGGCGGCGGCGCGCGAGAGCTGAGCGGCCGTGAGGCGTGGCGCCTCGGACTGGTGCTCCAATATATAGTCGACAATGCGCTGCTCGGACTCGCTGTATCCCTGATGGGTGCTAATGAGGGAAAGTGCGCTCTTGCTACTATCGGTCATGGATGGCTCCTGGTTGGCATGAAAATCTAGCTTGATTTGCAATGCCATAGTATACGGGCATTTTCAATTACAAGATACACCTTGCCGTTTCAAGTGTTGATGGTAAACTTTCACTTACCGTTTACGGTTATGAAAGAACCTTTCACCGGAGATTTGCACCTTAGCTCTTCTCACGCGGACGGTAGGTTGGTATCTTTCAGTTGTGGAAAAACGCGCATCGAAGCGCGTGTAGGGGAGCGCCCGCGGGCGCTGTACTCAAGAAGGAGGGACACATGGCTAAGTTTGACATCATCGCCGCGACCGGTTGCCCGACTGGCATTGCGCACACCTTCATGGCGAAGGAGGCGCTGGAGAAGGCAGCTGCCGAGCGCGGTCTGACCATTAAGGTCGAGACTCATGGCCAGGTCGGTGTCGAGAACGAGCTCACCAAGAGTGAGATCGCTGGTGCCAAGGCCGTCGTCGTCGCAGCAGACAAGGATGTCCAGGCTGAGCGTTTCGCCGGTAAGCCCATGGTTTCCGTTGGTGTTTCCAAGGCCCTGTCCGTTGAGGCCGCCGGTAAGTTGATTGACCGCGCGCTCGCCGCTAAGGGCGACAGCACGGTTGCAGCCGCTGCCGATGTCGAGGACGAGGTTGAGGAGAAGGAGTCCATCGGCCACGTTATCTACAAGCACCTCATGAACGGCGTCAGCCATATGCTGGTCTTCGTCGTTGCCGGTGGTGTCCTGACCGCCGTCTCGTTCCTGTGGGGCATTACGTCCTTCGATTCGACGGCGTCTGACTACAACAGCTTTGCTGCGATGCTCAAGATCATCGGCGGCATCGCCATGAACCTCATGGTTCCGGTGCTTTCCGCCTATATCGCCGAGTCCATCGGCAAGCGCCCGGCGCTCGTCCCCGGCTTTGTTGCCGGTATGATCGCCATCCAGGGCCTGCCTGTTAACGCCGAGACCGGCATGATCGACGCCGGTGGCGCCGGCGTGGGCTTCGGCTTCCTGGGCGGCATCGTCGGCGGCTTCCTCGCCGGTTATGTCATCCTGCTGCTCGAGAAGGTCTTTGCCGGTCTGCCCAAGAATCTGGACGGCCTCAAGGCTATCTTCCTGTACCCGCTGTTCTCGACCGCCATCGTCGGTCTGGTCATGCTCGGCATTTCTGGCCCCATGGCTGCCATCAACACCGCCATGATGGACTTCCTCAAGGGCCTGTCCGCCTCTGGCGCCGTTGTCCTGGGTCTTGCCATTGGCTGCATGTGCGCCTTTGACATGGGCGGCCCGGTCAACAAGGCTGCTTACGTCACCGGTACCGCTATGCTCACTGAGGCTTTGGCCGCCGGTGTTGGCACCGATACCTACAACTTCGGCACCAACTTCATGGCTGCCGTCTCCGCCGCCTGCATCGTTCCGCCGCTGATTACCACCTTTGCCGTCGTTGTCGGCAAGAAGTACTTCAGCCAGGAGGATCACGACGCCGGTGTCGTCAACCTCATCCTTGGTTGCACCCACATCACCGAGGGCGCCATTCCGTTCATGACTAAGAACATCTGGCCCGTCATGCCCATCATGATGCTCGGTTCCTCTATCGCTTCGATCCTGACCATTATGTTCAACGTTCACGATCCGGCGCCTCACGGTGGCTTCCTGGTCCTGCCCGTTGTCGAGAACGGTCCGCTTTGGGTCCTCGCGATCCTCATCGGCGCTGTGGTCGGTGGCATCCTGTTCGTGGCCTTCAAGAAGTACGACTTCGAGAAGAATCAGAAGGCCGCTCCTGCAGCCAAGCCGGTTGAGGCTCCCAAGGCCGCTGCCGTCGAGGCCCCCAAGGCCGAGGCTGCCGACTTCGTGAAGGTCGAGAATGTCTTTGTCGCCGAGGACTTCGCTTCTCGTGACGAGGCTCTGAGCTTCGTTTCCAACCAGGCCGTCAAGGCCGGTATCGCAAGCGACGCCGACGCCGTGATGAACGCCTTCCTGGCCCGCGAGGCCGAGGGCACCACGGGCATGATGGAGGGCTTCGCCATCCCGCATGCCAAGTCCGACGCCATTACCGAGGCTGCCGTCATCGTCGTCAAGGACGAGTCCGGTGTGACCGGTTGGGACACCATGGACGGCGCTCCCGTCAACGTGGCTATCGCTCTGCTTATCCCGGGTGCACAGGCCGGCACCACGCACCTCAAGATCCTGTCCAAGGTCGCCGAGGCGCTCATGGACGAGGACTTCCGTGCCACCGTCAAGGGTTCCACCGACGCCGCCGAGGTCGCCAAGACGATCAACGCCCGCCTGGTCTAATCCCGCAACACGCGAATACCATCGCCCCCTGTAACAAAGGCGGAGTCCCTTTCCAGGGCCTCCGCCTTTTTCGAAACAGAGAACGCATCGGTTATCCCATCAGCCAGAATTCCTTTCAGCCGACATTACTCTGGACCGACTGAGTTTCCGCAGCTTGCTCGCCCACAGGGGGCCGGGCGCGGCCTGCGAGATTTATCGCGAGTTCCGCACGAGCCGAAGAGCACTTAATGTGCTCTTCGTGCGAGCAGGACTGTAGAGCAGGAAATCTCACTGGCCACGCCCGGCCCCCTGTGGGCGAGCAAGCGGACGACAAACACATCTGTCCAACAATTCGTGCGAAACATAATGAAAAACAGTTTGATGTGAGTTAATATAAACAACGTCGTGAATCTGACTCCTGCCGCATGCATGACAGGGGTTAAACACAAAAAAGGAGTCAATTATGGTTTCTGAGAAGGCTACCCTCGTCAATCCGCAGGGTCTTCACATGCGTCCGGCCGGCCTCTTCGCCTCCACCATGGGCAAGTACGCCTGCGACGTGACTGTCGTCACCCCCGAGAAGGAGGTCAACGGTAAGTCCCCGATGGCCCTCATGGCTGCTGGTATCCCCTGCGGTACCGAGGTCGAGGTCAAGTGCGACGGCGCTGACGAGGCCGAGGCTCTGGCTGCTGCCATCGAGCTCATCAAGAGCGGTCTTGGCGAGTAGAACTCAAACGGGTCGCATGTTGAACAACTAAGTTCATATTTGGGGGCGCAGTGACCTGTTGCAAGGTAGCTGCGCTCTTTTGTCATGGATATGGCAAAACGCTTTATCACATGACACGGAGAGAGGAATGGGAATGTATCAGGGAGTCAACGCTTCCGAGGGCATCGGTATCGGCACCGTCATGGTCGCCGTCGATCCCGACTTGACGTTTGAGCCGCACGAGGTTGCTGATTCGGCAGCAGAGAAGGAGCGCTATCAGTCCGCTCTTTCGGTCTTCTGCGAGAAGACCCAGGCTCAGGCCGACCACATGAAGGAGACGGTGGGCGAGGCCGAGGCCGAGATCATGAGCGGACACATTGTCCTGGCTCAGGACCCGGGCATGACCGACGCCATCAACGCCGCCATTGACGGCGGTACCTGCGCCGAGCAGGCGCTCATGGACACCTCGACCATGTTCGAGAACATGTTCCTGTCCATGGACGACGAGATGTTCCGTCTGCGCGCGGCCGACATCGCCGACATCCGCACCGGTATTCTGGCCGAGCTGCTGGGCAAGGAGGTCGTCGACCTCTCTGTCCTGCCCGAGAACACCGTCGTTGTCGTGCACGACCTTACGCCGTCCATGACCGCCACGATCGATAAGGCCCACGTTGCCGGTATCGTCACCGAGACCGGTGGCCGCACGTCGCACTCCGCGATCATTGCGCGCGCCCTCGAGATCCCGGCTGTCCTTTCGGTTTCCAACAGCTGCACCGCGCTGCGCAACGGTATGACCGTTGTCGTCGACGGCGGCAAGGGTATCGTCGAGGCCGATCCCGACGAGGAGACGCTCGCTGCCTACACCGCCAAGGCCGAGGCCTTCGCTGCCGAGAAGGCAGCCCTCGAGGCCTTCCGTGGCAAGCCGTCCGTGACTGCCGATGGCATCAAGAAGATCATCGCCTGCAACATCGGTAACCCCGATGACGTTCCCAACGCGCTCGATCACGACGCCGAGGCCATCGGTCTGTTCCGCTCCGAGTTCCTGTTCATGGACTCCGCTGAGCTTCCTTCCGAGGAGGAGCAGTTCAACGCCTACCGTAAGGTCGCCAGCGCGCTCAAGGGCGCTCCGGTCATCATCCGCACGCTCGATGTGGGTGGCGACAAGGAGATTCCGTATCTGCACATGGTCAAGGAAGATAACCCCTTCATGGGCTTCCGCGCCGTGCGTTACTGCCTGGCCAATCCCGACCAGTACAAGGTCCAGCTCCGCGCTCTGCTGCGCGCTAGCGCCTTCGGTGACGTCAAGATCATGATCCCGCTCGTCACCTGCGTCGAGGAGGTCTTGGCCGTCAAGGAGCTCGTCGAGCAGTGCAAGGCCGAGCTGACCGAAGAGGGTCGCAAGTTCAACGAGAACATCGAGGTCGGCATCATGGTCGAGACACCCGCCGCTTCGCTGCTCGCAGACCGTCTTGCCGAGGTTGCCGACTTCTTCTCCATTGGCACCAACGACCTGATCGGCTACACCATGTGCGCCGACCGTGGTAACGACACCATCTCCAACCTGTACCAGGTTTACTATCCCGCCGTGCTCCGCTCGCTTAAGAACATCATCGAGAGCGGCGTGAAGGCCGGCATCATGGTCGGTATGTGCGGCGAGGCCGCTGCCGATCCGCTGCTCGAGCCGCTGCTGATCAGCTGGGGCCTGGAGGAGTTCTCGATGAGCGCTCCGTCGATCCTGCGCGCCCGCAAGACCATCAGCCAGTGGACCAAGGCCGAGTGCGACGAGCTCGCCGAGAAGGCGCTCGCCTGCAACACCGCCGCCGAGGTCAAGGCACTGCTCGAGTCCGCAGCTCGCTAATTTGGTATCAGAGGTACCCGCGTGGTTGGAATGGGCCGGCCACGCGGCCCTCACATATACAGGGGGTACTGTAAATGTTCTACACGCTAACCGCTAACCCGGCTGTCGACATGACGGTTTCGAGCTCTCCGCTCGAGCCCGACGAGAACGTCCGCACCGGCTCGGCCAGCTACACGGCTAACGGCAAGGGCCTCGACGTGTCCTTCGCCTTTAAGAAGATGGGCGTCGATACCGTCGCGCTCGGCTTCTTCGCCGGCTTCACGGGCAAGTTTATCGTCGAGGAGGTCATGAACCTGGGTTGCCTGTGCCGCCCGGTCTGGACCGACGGTATCACGCGCATCAACACCTACGTCAACGATGGCCAGCACGAGTACGGCATCCTGAACCCCGGCGCTCCGATCACGCCGCAGCACCAGGAGGAGCTCTACAACATCCTGGACACCGCGGGCGATCTTGAGTGCCTGATTGTCTCCGGCTCCGTGCCTCCCAAAGCTACGCCCGACTTCCTGGCTCAGGTCATGGAGCACGCTCAGGCTCGTGGCGCTGACGTCGTCCTGGACCTGTCCTCCGACAAGCTCAAGGAGCTCGCTCACAAGAAGCCGCTGCTCATCAAGCCGAACCATCACGAGATGAAGGCCATCTTCGGCGTGCCGGTCGATACCGACGACGAGGTTCGCGTTGCCATGAAGATGGCTCACGACGCTGGCGTTCAGAACGTGCTGCTCACCCGTGGTAGCCGCGGCGACGCTTACTTCTCCAACGGCGAGGACATCTGGTACGCCAAGCGTGAGTTCAACATCAAGCTGGTCTCTTCCGTCTGCGCCGGCGACTGCACCCTCGCTGCGTTCCTGCACAAGTGGTACAGGGATCGCGACAACGTCGAGGAGGCCATGAAGCTCGCTATGGCCACCGGCGCCAACGTTGCCGAGTCCGTCGGCATCGGCGACTTCGGTCACGTCGATGAGTACAGCAAGCGCGTTGCTGTCCGCAAGCTCGATCGTCAGTAATCGAAACGCGACATATTCGTGCGCATGCGGCGCCCCGGTTTCGGCTGGGGCGCCTTTTTGTTCCGCCACGGGGGAGAGGTGTCCCGCCGTACTTCATCGCTTCCACACTGTTCACCGAGTTGTCCTAGCCTTTTACCGATGCGTGGAATATACTTTCATTAACACGTTGCTTCGTGAAAGGAACATTCATGATTTACACGCTCACTGCAAATCCCGCCATTGACTACAACATCGCCTGCGACGGCCTTGCTGCCAACACCGTCACGCGTACTCGCAACGCCGTCTATACGCCCAACGGCAAGGGCCTCAACGTCTCGTTTACGCTTGACCACTACGGTGTCGACACCACGATCCTGGGCTTCTTCGCTGGCTTCTCGGGCGAGTTCATCGTCAAGGGCGCCGAGGCCCTGGGCGTGCCCGTCAAGCCCGTGTGGACCGACGGCATCACGCGCGTCAACGTCTTCCTCAATGCCGGCCCCGACACCGAGTACAACATGGTCAACGCCGGTGCCGCCATCAACGAGGCCAATGAGCAGGAGATGTTTGAGCTCATCGATTCGCTCGATGACATGACCTGCCTGGTAATCAGTGGCTCGCTGCCTCCCAACACTTCCGAGGGCTTCCTGGCCGAGGTTCTGCGCCGCGTCAAGGCCAAGGGTGCCGAGTTCGTTCTCGACATCTCGAGCCATCAGCTGGCAGATCTCATTGCCATGGAGCCGCTGCTGATCAAGCCCAATGACGACGAGTTGCTCGATATCTTTGGCATTAAGGTGAGCGGTGGCGACGATGAGTCCGTCAAGGGCGCTATGGCTGAGCTTCATGCCAAGGGCGCCAAGAACGTGCTGCTGACCCTCGGCGGCGCCGGTGCGTACTTCTCCAACGGCAAGCACATCTGGTTTGCTAACCGCACCTTCGACGTCAAGCTGCTGTCGACGGTGTGTGCCGGCGATTCCTCGCTCGCTGCCTTCCTGTCCGTGTGGCATGACGCCCCCGAGCGCGTCGAGGATGCCCTGCGCCTGTCGATGGCCACCGGCGCCAACGTGGTCGAGTGCCCCGGTTTGGGCGATTTTGCCAAGGTGGACGAATATAAGAAGCACATCGAGGTTCGCCAGGTCTGCTAGCCGCATCGATACATCGTTGCCGAACACCCGCTTTGGATTACCAAGGCGGGTGTTTTTTGCGCGCTGAACATATGTGGTATCTGCTGTCTCGTTTTATCTAATCAACGACGCGATTGCGTGTGCGCGCTTTCTCGTTTCTTGTTAGACTTCTTGAGAACCATCGATTAACGCTCACAAGTGCAGGAGGCCATAGGCATGTGCAATGTTTCGCTCAACGGTACGCAACCGTCCGATGCGTCCCTACGCGTCCTGCACGCGCTTGAGGCGGCTGGTCTTGAGGCTTGGTACGTGGGCGGTTGGGTGCGCGACGCCCTGATGGGGTGCCCCAGCCACGATGTTGATATGTGCTGTAGCGGCCTGTGGCAGGAGTCCAAGGCGGCGCTCGAGGCCGCCGGCATCGTGGTTGTGGAGTCGGGCATTAAATTTGGCGGAATCACGGCTATTTCCGATGGCGAGCGTATCGAGGTCACCACGTACCGTCTGGATGGCTTCTATACCGATGGGCGCCATCCTCAGAGCGTCGAGCGCGCCGCCTCGCTCGAGGACGATCTGGCGCGCCGCGACTTTACCGTCAACGCCATGGCCTGGCATCCCGAGCGCGGGCTTGTCGACCGCTACGACGGCCAGGGTGACTTGGAGCGCAAGCTGATTCGCGCTGTCGGCGATCCCAAGCGTCGCTTTAACGAGGACGCCCTGCGCATGCTGCGTGCGGTGCGCTTCGCCTGCCGTCTGGACTTTATGATTGAGCCCGAGACCAAGCGTGCGCTTGCCGAGTGCGCGCCGCTGCTCGATGCCGTGGCGCGTGAGCGTGTGGGTATTGAGCTCGAGGGCATTCTTTCGACCGGTCATGGGGGAGACGCGATGCTCCGCTATCCCGAGCTCATCTGCGCCGCCGTGCCCGAGTTGGCTGCGGGTCGCGGGTTTGATCAGCGCAGTGTCTATCATGCGTTTAACGTCTACGTGCATATCGCCCGTGTGCTGACGGTGGCGGGGGAGCTCGCGCTGTGTGACGGCGTCGCGCCCTCGTCGAGCCTTATGTGGGCGGCGTTTTTGCACGATGTGTCCAAGCCCGAGTGCTTCACGGTCGACCATGCCGGTAGCGGACACTTCTACGGTCATCCCGAGCTCGGCGCCAAGAAGGCGCGCGTCATTATGGATCGCCTGGCGCTCTCGCACGACTTGGTGCGCGACGTGTGCCTGCTCATCAAATACCATGACAAGCCGCTGCGCCCCGAGCGCTCCTGTCTGCTCAATATGATGCGCGCGCTTTCGGGTGAGGGCGTCGACACGGCCCGCCTGATTGACGAGCTCATGGACCTTAAGCGTGCCGACACACTTGGCAAGGCCCCGTCGTGCTTCTATTACGTTGAGACGATTGAGGAGATGCGCGCGATGGCGCACGAGCTGCTGAGGGCGGGGGAGCCCTATACGCTCAAGATGCTCGCCATCAACGGCGGCGACCTGATCCGTGCTGGAGTCAAGCCCGGGCCGGAACTGGGGCAGCTTCTCAACTCCGCCCTCGACGCCGTGATCGAAGACAACATTCCCAACGATCGCGAAGCTCTTTTGGTCCATCTCAACTTGAATTAGCTACCTAGTTTACCTGCGTGTTCCATAACCTGCCGACAATTTTTCGGCAATTTGGAATTTCTTCTTGCGCTGACGTTTTTTGTCCCGTAATATATTACCTCGCAGCACGGCAGTGCAGATGTCATGTGGCCCGTTCGTCTAGCGGTTTAGGACGCCGCCCTCTCAAGGCGGAGATCACCAGTTCGAATCTGGTACGGGCTACCACTTCTTTTCTGCTGAGGCTTATGGCCCGTTCGTCTAGCGGTTTAGGACACCGCCCTCTCAAGGCGGAGATCACCAGTTCGAATCTGGTACGGGCTACCACGCATCTGATACCCGGACTTCCTATGGAAGGCCGGGTTTTTTATTTTTAAACAACCGTCTGCAATTCCCGTTTGAACCAGAGCTTTGCGTTCTGCCTATGGCCCTTACGGGTACAATATCCAAGATATTTTGACTGTTAGAAGGAGTCTCATGACGGAGTCCTCTCAGCATACGTCTAAGCCCCAGGTCGAGGTTGAGGCCTCGGGCGGAGATGACAATAAGAGCGCACGCCGCGGCGCCATCTTTATCGGCGTCGTGCTGGTAGGTTATATCGTCTATCTGGTGGTAACCGGGCAGATGGGGCAGTTCTGGGCCGCTATGTCGAGCGTCCAGGCGTCATGGCTCGTTGTCGCGTGTCTTTGCATGTTCATGTACCTGTTCTTTGGCATTGTGGCCTATGCGATCGCCGTCTGGCTCGATCCCAATTCGCCCGTCGGCATCCGCGACCTGATCTCGGTCGAGGCGAGTGGCATCTTCTTTGGCAACCTGACGCCCATGATGATGGGCTCCACCCCGGCTCAGATCTATCGCCTGACCAAGGCCGGCCAAAACGTGGGCGAGGCCGGCGCCACGCAATTCACGCGTTTTATCGTGTACCAGTTTGGCCTGGTCGCCTGGGGCGCTATCCTGCTGCTCGCCCGTATGCCGTTTTTTGCCGAACGCTACGGCGACATGACGCTGCTGTGCGTCTTTAGCTTTGGTGGACACTGCTGCATCTTGCTGGGCATCTTCGCCGTCGCGCTCATGCCTAAGACCGTCACGCGCGTCGCCCATTGCATCATCAATTGGCTCGAGCGCATTGGTGTCTCGGCCACTAAGATCGAGGGTTGGCGCACGTTTGTCGATGGCGAGATCTACTCCTTCTCCGAGAAGTTCAAGCTTTCGGCCGGACATTTTTCTTCCATGCTGCTCACCGTGTTTATCACCATGCTGCAGCTCGCGTTTTTCTATCTGGTTCCGTATTTCCTGATGCTTGCCTTTGGCCACCACGAGGTCGACTTTTTCTCGGTCATGGCCGCGAGCGCCTTTGTCCAGCTGTTAAGCTCTGCGGTTCCCTTGCCCGGTGGAACTGGTGGCGCTGAGGGCGGCTTTGCATTGTTCTTGGGTCATTTCTTCGGTTCGGCTTCGACCGCCGGCTATCTGCTGTGGCGTCTCATTACGTTTATTGCGCCTACCATTTTGGCTGCGCCCCTGCTGGGACTTAAGAGCGCCCACAACGAGAGCATCCATGCGCGCTGGGATCGCGTGATGCGCAAGCTCGGCCGCACGCCTCAGACGCCCTCTGCGCCCACTAAGCCGCACCCCACGAATGCTGTTACCGTTGATCCCAAGAAGCACGCTCAGAAGGCTTCTGGGACCGCAAAGCCGGCTCATAAGGCCTATGTGCGTCAGACAGGAGACGGTATTCGCGTATCTCCGTCGGCACTCAATAAGAAGAAGCACCCTAAGTCGCAGTAGGGCAGTCGTGCGTTCTTCATGATGCGAGGCATATTTGTGCTGTATGGGGGATAATCCTCTTACGTAGATTATCTCTCATCTGTTGATGAATGCTCGCATATCGAAGGGACACGCCCATGGCAACCAGCAAACCGCGTCTTGATCGTCGCATCGTTCGCAGCCGTAATGCCATCCTTTCGGCTTTCGAGCGCCTGCTCATGGAAAAGCCGCTGGCAGACATTACGGTGAGTGCCATCGCGCGCGAGGCCAATGTCGACCGCAAGACCTTTTACGTTCACTTTGGCACGGTTGACGGCCTGCTCGATGCCATTGCCGTCGATGTGGTGGAGATGATTGTCGACTCGGTCGAGAAAACGCTTGCTTCCATGGACGGCGACACCAACGAGCGCGCCCTGAGCGCGGCGGCGACCTTCTTTAAAACCGTTAACGAGGCACTGTGCAACAACTTGGTGCTCAATCGTCAGCTGATCGAGAATATTCCGCTCGATGATTTCATGGCTCGTCTTCGTGCGCCGCTCGAGCACGAGATTGCCGAGCGCGATCTGCTGCCCCAAGGTCTCAAGGACGAAATGTTCGACTACTATCTGGCGTTTTTGCTGTCGGGTATTATCGGTATCTATCGCACGTGGGCGCTGTCTGACGGCTCGGTTCCTATCGAGCGTGTCTCGGAGGTTGCTAACGACCTCACGCTCAACGGCCTGTCGAGTCTGGAATCTCGCTTCGAATAGCATCGATAATTCAACAACTTAAAGAAGTTGCGGTGGAATAGGGATTGTTTTGGTTATTGGAAGGCCGATCTAGTCCCTATTTCACCGCAACTTAGTAAAACTGTTTTGATGGTAAGGCGGAACAGCCTCGAAGATGTGCCTCGAGACTGCTCCGCTTCATTTCTGAGCGTTTGTCGTGTAGGGCAGCATTAATCGCCGTTTTTGAGTGTGCGGCCCTGTTTTTCGAACTTGTGCATGTCGCTATCGGCCATGCCTTGTGACTTATCCTCGTGACGCTTGGCGTATAGCGGATCGTCGGAGTCGTTCCAGATGCGGTCGGCGACAGGTGACCATGCCTCGGCGGTAGCCTGGGTCTTTTCGCGCAGCTGCTCGGGTGACTCCTTCTCGATTAGGTCGGTGCTCATTGCGCCACTCTCGGCAACCATTTTGGGCAGCACGTCGGGATTCTCGAGCATGGGGCATGGTTTGAGGTAGTTGTCGTTGAACGGCATGTTTTCGTAGTACTTCATAAAGAGGGGAGAGCGCAGCGCGTCGAGTAAGCTCACATCGTGGATGTTGGCGTTTGAGTAATGGATGAACACGCACGGCTCCACGTCTCCGGCGGCGTTGATGTGCAGGTAGCGGCGACCTCCGGCGATACACCCGCCTACAAACTCGCCGTCGTTTTGAAAGTCGAGCGTAAACAGCGGCTTCTTCTCGCGCATTTCGCGGATAAAGTGATACATGTGCTCGCGCTGCTCGGGCGTGAGCATGAGCTCGGGGGTTGCATTGCGGCCAACCGGCATAAAGTGGAAGTACCAGCAGAAGAGTGCTCCCTCGCCGATCATCCAGTCCATGTTCTCCTCAGTAGCAACCGTATCGGCATTGGCGCTGGTCCAACAGGTGGAGATACCAAATGGCAAGTCGCGCTCGCGCAGGAGTTTCATTGCATGCTCGATCTTTGCGTAGGTACCTTCGCCGCGACGGTCGTCGGTGGTGTGCTCATTGCCCTCGGCGCTGATGGCGGGGACAAAATTACCTACGCGAATCATGTCGTCGCAGAAGGCCTCGTCGATCAGCGTGGAGTTGGTAAAGCACAGGAATGCGCAGTCCTGGTGCTTCTCGCAAATCCGGATGAGGTCCCGCTTGCGCACCAATGGCTCGCCACCAGTGTAGATGTAGATGTGGGTACCCAGAGCTTTGCCCTGCGTAACGATAGAGTCGATGTCTTCGAACGAGAGATTCTGCTTGTAGCCGTACTCGGCGGCCCAGCAGCCCGTGCAATGCAGGTTGCAGGCGCTCGTGGGATCGAGCAGGATGGCCCACGGAACGTTGCACTGGTACTTTTCGCGGTTCTTTTCCTGCTCTGGCCAAGCTAGCAGGTTGGCGTCGATAATGAGGGTCTTAAGCAGTTTGGTTCGCATCTGGGGATTAAGGCTGAACACACGCATGATCAGGTCATACCAATTGCCGCGGCTCTTGATGACATTGGTGAATGCCTCTCGCTGTACAGGAAATACGCGATTGGGGACCAGCTTGTTCACGAGGTCCATGATTTTGTCGATGTTTTCTTGCGGGTTGTCGTCGAGATAATCGATGAGCTTGTTGAGCGCTGCACGCTCTGCTGACTGTGTAAGCGACATGGGTATATCCTTTCACGTTCGCCTTGTGTGTGATAATACCCACTTGTGGATTAAACGAAGTCTAAAGATTTGTAATGTGTCTATTCAACGAATCAATTTGATTTGGGGTGAAGCGTTATACCTTACGCTCTCTAAGTTGCGGTGAAATAGGGTCAGATAGGGGGTGCGGACGATTTCTTGGACCGCGCCTAGGCGTATCCAATTGGAGTGGGAAGGATAAACTGGACTTTCTTTTAAGGATCCTCAAGCGTATTGCCGCTCGTATTCCACTGGAGACATGTAGCCCAGGGTGGAATGCATGCGCACCCTATTGTAATAGAGCTCTATGT
>NZ_JBBNLQ010000017.1:0-28158 GCF_040092395.1 Collinsella sp. CLA-ER-H4 | reverse complement strand
ACATAGAGCTCTATTACAATAGGGTGCGCATGCATTCCACCCTGGGCTACATGTCTCCAGTGGAATACGAGCGGCAATACGCTTGAGGATCATTAAAAGAAAGTCCAGTTTATCCTTCCCACTCCAAAGCCTCCCATTTCTCATGTCCAAGAAATGGGAGGCAGTTCATTGTTGTCCTAGGCGGCCTTTTTTATTTGAGGGCTTATATGGGGCGTGGTGGCGTCGTTCCGTAGGTTGGATTTGCCGAGCGCGCCACGCCCTGTGGGTGCGTCTGCTACTGAAGCGCCTGTGCGCCCAGGGCCAGGCAGCCCATAATGCCCTGCTTGCCCTCGAGGCTGTTGTTGACGATGTAGTTATCGATGTCGTTGACCTCGGGCGTGACGATATAGCCGTTGAGCATCTCGGCGCACTTCTTGCGTGCGAGCGGCACGATGGGGGTGTGGTCGGCCACGCCGCCGCCGATGATGATCTTTTGCGGCGCGTAGCACAGCGTGTAGGTCATGAGTGCTTGTGCCAGATAGCCGGCGAGCAGGTCCATGGCCTCCGGGTCATCGGCCATGTCTCCGGCGCTCTTGCCATCCCAGCGCTTTTTAACGCCAGGGCCGGCGATGAGGCCCTCGAGACAGTTGTCATGGAAGGGGCAGGCGCTATGCTCGCCGATGGTGTCGCGCGGGTCGCGCGTGACCAGGATGTGGCCGGCCTCGGGATGCATCATGCCGTGCACGAGCTTACCGCCCGAGAGAACGCCGGCGCCCACGCCGGTGCCGATGGTCAGGTAGACCACATCAGTGAGGCCCTGGGCGCAACCAAAGGTGACCTCGCCCAGGCAGGCGACGTTGACGTCGGTGTCGTAGCTACAGGGAATATTGAGCTCGTTTTGGATGGTACCCAGCAGGTCGAAGTAGCGCCATGCCGTCTTGGGGGTCTCCAAGATCTTGCCGTACTGGGGCGAGGCAGGGTTGACTGCGGTGGGGCCAAAGGCGCCGATGCCCAGCGCGGCGATGCCCTTGTTCGCAAACCACGCGTTGACGGCCTCAACGGTCTCCTGCGGGGTCGTGGTCGCGATCTGCTCGCGCTCCAGGACCGTACCGTCTGCATAGCCCGTGGCGCAGACCATCTTGGTACCGCCGGCCTCGAGCGCTCCGATAAGCTGCTGCTCTGCCATAGTATTCCTCTCTCTGGGACGAGTTGCTCCGTGACTAAAGTATAGAGCTCTAAACCATTTAAGAAAGCGCTATAAATAGAAGCCCCGCAACGCGGTGGGCAGTGCGGGGCTTCTTCGATTGCTTTAGTTGCCGGGCCGTCCTTACCCGCGCGGCTTGATTTTATCACGTAGCGATTTGAGGTTCTCTAGCGCCGCGTTAAGCGTCTCGTCTCGCTTGGCAAAGTGGAAACGAATCAGATGGTTGACGGGCTCGCGGAAGAAGCTCGAGCCGGGCACGGCGCCCACGCCCACCTTAGACGCGAGGTCCTCGCAGAATTCGAGGTCGCTGTCGTAGCCAAACTCAGAGATGTCCATCATGACGTAGTAGGCACCCTGTGGCACGTTATGCTCAAGACCGATGCTGTCGAGTCCCTGGCAGAATAGGTCGCGCTTGGCGGTATAGAGGTCGAGGACCTCCTGGTAATAGCTGTCGTCGAAGTTGAGCGCGGTGACGACGGCCTCTTGCAGGGGAGCGGCGGCACCTACGGTGAGGAAGTCGTGGACCTTCTTGATACGCTCGGTAATCTCGGCCGGGGCAATGGTGTAACCCAGACGCCAGCCGGTGATGGAGTAGGTCTTGGACAGCGAGCTGCAGCTGATAGTGCGTTCGAACATGCCGGGCAACGTGGCCATATAGACGTGCTCATGGGGCGCATAGACGATGTGCTCGTAGACTTCGTCGGTGATGCAGTACGCGTCGTACTTTTTGCACATGTCGGCGATAAAGGTGAGCTCCTCGCGCGTAAAGACCTTGCCGCAGGGGTTAGAAGGGTTACACAGGACGATGGCCTTGGGATCGTTGTCGCGGAAGGCAGCCTCGAGTACCTCGCGGTCAAAGTCGAAAGCGGGCGGGTTGAGCGGCACATAGATGGGTTCGGCACCCGAGAGGATGGTGTCGGCGCCGTAGTTCTCGTAGAACGGCGAGAAGATGACGACCTTGTCGCCGGGGTTTGTGACCGTCATCATGGCGGCCATCATGGCCTCGGTGGAGCCGCAGGTGACCACGATGTTCTCATTGGGGTTGATTGGCATGCCCATAAAGTGCTCCTGCTTGGCCGCGAGCGCCTCGCGCATGGCCTGGGAGCCCCAAGTGATGGAGTACTGGTGATAGAGCGGCTCGGGGTTGGTCGCGATGGTGCTGAGGCTCTGGAGCAGCTGCGCCGGAGGATCGAAGTCAGGGAAGCCCTGCGAGAGGTTGACGGCGCCGTACTTATTGGAGATGCGCGTCATGCGGCGGATGACCGAATCAGTAAAGGTCGCCGTGCGGTTGGAGAGTTCTTTCATGCCTGTCCTTTCGAGCATTTGCAGTGGGGCAAGTTTACTCCTATGAAACCGGTGGGATTTGCTCGAAATGGTCTCGAAAAACTCTTTTCAAAATTCTTGAAAATTGGGGCTTGCATCGCGTGGCGTTCCTTGCAATAATAGTCGAGCGCGAAGCGCACAGGACACGGTGGGTGTAGCTCAGTTGGCTAGAGCGACGGGTTGTGGTCCCGTAGGTCGAGGGTTCGAGTCCCTTTACCCACCCCAGTTCTTGCTTCGTGTTGATATCGGGTCGTTAGCTCAGTTGGTAGAGCAGGGGACTCTTAATCCCAAGGTCCAGGGTTCGACACCCTGACGGCCCACCACACGATATCTCCTCTAAAGTCCGCCACAACGGACTTTAGCTTTGGGTCGTTAGCTCAGTTGGTAGAGCAGGGGACTCTTAATCCCAAGGTCCAGGGTTCGACCCCCTGACGGCCCACCCAAAGCATGTTAAAGCGACTGGCTTAGGCTGGTCGCTTTTTTGTTAACCTCGCATGGGGTCGAACCCGTCGGGGCGCGGAGCTGAGGAAATGCGTAAGCATTTGCCAGCGCAGCGCGCAAGGCGCCTTGGCGCCGCAGCGGTCGCCTGCGCAGCAGGCTGACCCCCTGACGGCCCACCCAAAGCATGTTAAAGCGACTGGCTTAGGCTGGTCGCTTTTTTGTTAACCTCGCATGGGGTCGAACCCGAAAGGGCGCGGCCGCTTTCACAGATTGAGTCTACCCTGGGGATCGGTGAAACCGTCAGTACCCTCCTTGAGTTTCTTCTCGTCTGCCTTCACGCGACGCTCGAGCATTTTTGTATCCTCGGCAGGCGGTAGGTTCTCGGGAACAATTCCGCGGTCGATGAGGCTGCCACGCACGCTCGTGTTGTTCTCGACGTGTTCTTGTTTGATCTGGTCCAGACCGTACAAGTCGTGTTCCTCGGCGTTGAAGGCCGTCATCGAGTTCGTGAGGTCCTTTGCTTTGATGAGAACATCGGCTAGCTTGTCCGCCAATGCAGCACTCTTGGGCACACCAAGCTGCCGCTTCATGTCCGCCGTGCTTCTGCCGCCGAATAACGCCTCATCGCCCTTCGACTTGATGATCGCGAATCCTTTGGAGTCCACGCCTCGTTTGAACGCAATGCGCGAGAGCTGTTTCTCTGAATCGGATAGCGAGTGGCGCGCCTGCAAGCGCTGAATCTCTGCGAAGCGCTGCTCTATGAGCTCCTGACGGCGTGTCTGCACGGCGAAGTACGCCTGTGCGAGTGCGATTTCGGGCTTGTTTGGGTCTCCGTTTTGGGCGATTAAATAGCATGCGTAGCGCGTCAGCTTATAGTCTTTTACGGCTCGTTTGGCGATGCCGGCATCTACCATTTTGCTGGCCTCAGCAAAATGGGCGGCAACAGGCATTTTATTGGTGTCACACGATGCCATGGATCTCTTAACTGCAGTCTCAAAATTACGCCATTGGGTGTATCCGAGGGGTTCCATTAAATCGCGTGCGAGCCAACACTCAACGCCGTCTTCTACATGGGCGTAGCTGTCAAGTTCGACACGCCATTTCTCGATATCCCTGCTGTCCATATCTCTTCCTTTCTGTTCGTTTGTCTACGTGGACTATGTCGACTCCGTATTCAGAATGAGTATATTTGCCCGCGCGGACACGAATGGGCCCTGTGTCGCTTTGAGCTCACGGGACCCATTAATATCGAGAAGTTGTGTTCTGCTCTGGAGGGGTGCTCAGCTTAGTCCGCTCGATAGTGCGAACCCAGGCTTTCGGTCCGCTTGCGCATGGCTTTGACCATTTCCTGTGCTAGTTGAATCTGCGATTGCAGGCGGGCGAGGGCAGCGATTTCGCTGTCGTTGGCATGTGGCTTATTTAGAGCCGTGGCTTCGTCTTGCAGGCTTTCAAGCTGTTGCAGGGCCTCGGATAGGCCTGTTTCGGTCCTGTTGATCATGCAATAGGTGCTCATCGTGTGCCTAAGGCTGTGTGTCAGGCGTTCGGCATCTGTTGTGGCAATGCCGTACTGGGGGAGGGTGATATCCGCCTTCAGGGCCGCCTCAGGCTCTTTCTGCGCTGTGAGGGCTGCCGATGCGCCCGCGATACGTCCGAATACGATGCCGTTGGCGCTTGACAAGCCACCAATGCGGTCGGCGCCGTGCATGCCGCCTGTCGCCTCGCCGCAAGCGTAGAGGCCCTCAACGCCCGTGTGCGCGGTCTTATCGATCTTGATGCCGCCGTTAGCGGCGTGGGCATACATCGCAACGCGCATCTCGTCAGTCGGGGCGATGCCGTGCTCGTCTTGCAGCCAGGTGGCAAAGGTCTGCACAAACTCTGGGACATCCTCGCGGGGGAAGTCGTAGTGGAGTGCCAGGCCTTCGACACCTGCCTGATCGATGACGAGATCGATAGCGCGGGAGGCCAAGCGTGACGTGAAGGGACCATATTCAGAGCGCTGCTCGAGCAGGTCGTCCAGCTTGTCGTCGGTAATATCTACCGGCTGGTCTACATGCACGTAGCGCCAGGTTTTCTCGTTGAAGACCAAGTTACGCCTGGGCTCGATGAAGCCGGGCATCATCTGCATGAACTCTATATTAGTAAGTGTTGCGCCGTGCGCCAGTGCGATGGCCTGCGAGGAGCTGAGCACATCAGCCGACGTAAGGCTGCGCTCGAACAGGCCGCCTGTGCCACCGGCTGCGATGATCGTGGCCTTGGCAGCAAAGGGCACGATTCGATTTTCGGTAAGGTCGTAGAGTACGGTTCCGGTTATTCTGCCGTTCGTGTCCTCAACAAGGTCGATAAGCTCATGGCGGGGGAACAGGCGAATGCCGAGCGACTCGGTCCAGGTCGTCAGAGCGTCCTCAAGGGGCTTGCGGGTGAGGCCGCGCCACATGCGCGTCTTGTGGTCAAAGCAGGGGATAAATTGCTTTTGTTGAGCACTCTTGGCGCTTTGCGGACGCTGGAGCTCAACGCCCAGGTCTTGCTCGAGCCAGTCAATCGCTTGGGGAATGCCGTGGACGAACGCTTGGACGAGTTCGGGGTCGGCAACGCCGCCGCCGACGGCCAGGATGGTGTCGATGAGGTCCTGCTCGTCGTCTTCGTTAACGGGTCCGATAAGCCCTAGGCCCCAGGTTCCGGGGAAGAAGCTCGATCCACTCATAGTCTTGCCGGCGCTTGCCACAGTGACGGTTGCACCCGTGCGTGCCGCTTCGATGGCGGCGCAAAGGCCCGCAATGCCAGATCCAATTACCAGTACATCAGTCGATTCCATCGGATTCCTTTCTCGTCCGGCGCATTGTCGCACGGGTGATCGGCAATGGGGCCGCAAAGACTCGGCAAATCGGTAAAGGGCAAATATGGCAGGTGGGCGTCAGGTGGACTCGGTCACTTCAGTCGGCTAATTTGGTAAGTTGCGGTGGAATACGGACTGTTTTGGCCTGTATGGATGCAATTCAGTCCGTATTTCACCGCAACTGATATATCGGACCTTCTAATAAGAGTAACCAATTTGGGACAGCGCAAACAAAAAGAGCCGCTACCCGGGTGGGTAGCGGCTCCAAAGCTCAACTATATGAGCATCGCGCGGGCGCGATTAGGCCTTGAGGGCCTCCTCGACGGCGACAGCGCAGGCGACGGTGGCACCGACCATGGGGTTGTTGCCCATGCCGATGAGACCCATCATGTCGACGTGCGCAGGCACGGAGGAAGAACCGGCGAACTGGGCGTCGGAGTGCATGCGGCCCATGGTGTCGGTCATGCCGTAAGAGGCAGGGCCGGCGCCCATGTTGTCCGGGTGCAGGGTACGGCCAGTGCCGCCACCAGAAGCGACGGAGAAGTACTTCTTGCCAGCCTCGAGGCGCTCCTTCTTGTAGGTGCCAGCGACGGGGTGCTGGAAGCGCGTGGGGTTGGTGGAGTTACCGGTGATCGAGATGTCGACGTTCTCGTGCCACATGATGGCAACGCCCTCGCGGACGTCGTCGGCGCCGTAGCAGTTGACGGCGGCGCGGGGACCATCGGAGTAGGGGATGGTCTCGACGACCTTGAGCTCGCCCGTGAAGTAGTCGAACTGGGTCTTCACGTAGGTGAAGCCGTTGATGCGGGCGATGATCTGAGCAGCGTCCTTGCCCAGACCGTTGAGGATGACGCGCAGCGGCTTCTTGCGAGCCTTGTTGGCGTTCAGAGCCAGGCCGATAGCACCCTCAGCGGCAGCGAAGGACTCGTGACCGGCCAGGAAGGCGAAGCACTCGGTGTCGTCGGAGAGCAGCATAGCGCCCAGGTTGCCGTGGCCCAGACCGACCTTGCGGTCCTCGGCGACGGAGCCGGGAACGGTGAAGGCCTGGATGCCCTCGCCGATGATGGCGGCAGCCTCAGAAGCGGACTTGGCGCCACGCTTGACAGCGAGAGCGCAACCGAGGGTGTAGGCCCACTCGGCGTTCTGGAAGGCGATGGACTGGGTGTTGTTGACGATCTCACGCGGGTTGAAGCCCTTGTCGGTGCAGATCTGCAGAGCTTCCTCGAGGGAGGCGATGCCGTTGTCGGCGAGGCACTTGTTGATCTTGTCAGCGCGGCGCTCGTAACCTTCGAACGTAACAGTCATAGTTATTTCCCTCCCTTTCTACTCGTGAACCGGGAACACGCTGGCGACGGAGTGAGTCTCCTCGTCGGTGCGCGGGTCGATGTACTTGGCAGCGTTTTCCCACTGACCATAGTGGCCCATAGCGCCAGCGATGGCCTCCTCGGGGGTCTTGCCGGCCTTGACGGCGTCGGTGAACTTGCCGAGGTTCAGGAACTCGAATGCGATGATCTCGTTCTTGTCGTTGAGAGCCATGCGGGTGACGTAGCCCTGAGCGAGCTCGAGGTAACGAGCGCCCTTGGCCTTGGTGCCGAACATGGTGCCGACCTGAGAGCGAAGGCCCTTGCCGAGGTCGTCGAGGGAGGCGCCCACGGGCAGGCCGCCCTCGGAGAACGCGGTCTGGCTGCGGCCGTAAACGATCTGCAGGAAGATCTCGCGCATAGCAACGTTGATGGCGTCGCAGACGAGGTCGGTGTTGAGGGCCTCGAGGATGGTCTTACCGGGAAGGATCTCGGAAGCCATGGCGGCAGAGTGGGTCATGCCCGAGCAGCCGATGGTCTCAACGAGGGCCTCCTCGATGATGCCGTCCTTGACGTTCAGCGTGAGCTTGCAGGCGCCCTGCTGAGGTGCGCACCAACCCACACCGTGCGTAAGACCGGAGATGTCGGAAATCTCCTTAGCCTGGACCCACTTGCCCTCCTCGGGGATGGGTGCGGGGCCGTGGTATGCACCCTTGGCAACGGGGCACATGTTCTCCACTTCCTGTGAGTACTGCATGCCTCTCCTCTCTATCGTGTTGGCGTCCCGTCTGGGGGTCGTGGCTGGCGATTGCCGGGCGACCCTTCGAAAGGGACATGACATGCAGCCCCTATAATACCGCGAAATGCACGGAATATTCGGCGAACGGCTCAGTTTTCGTAGCGAGAAGTCCGGAAGTTTTAATTGAAACGGTTTAACTCTATGTTCTGTGGTCGCGAACTTCCGTAGAGGGGGTCCGTCTTGGGCAAGCTATTGGTCAGCTCTTGTAAGCATTGCGGGGGTTGACCTGTTGCAACGGTGCCGTTCGCCGCCTGATTACTGCCTTTGGCCGCGCGAGTGTATTGTTTTGCGTGAATGTTTTGATGGCACGCTTCAATCGTGCTGTATTGGATGGCAAGCAGATCCCGGCGAAGGGAGCGCCATGCAGCGCGTTTGGAGAACGGTTACCGGCTTTTACCATGTCTGTGCCCGCGGTACGGGCAAGCGGCTCATCTTTGAGGGCGATGACGACCGGTGGGAGTTTTTGGAGCTGATGCGCGAGTGCTGCCGCGAGGAGGGTGTGACGGTTATCGCCTGGTGCCTTATGGGCAATCACGTGCATTTGGTGCTTGCAGATTACGAGGACAGGATGAGCGCGGCGATGCACCGGCTGCTTTTGACGTACGCGCGGCGGTTCAATAAGCGCATGGGGCGCACAGGTCATCTGTTCCAGAACCGTTTTGACCGGCGTTCGCTCGATATCGATTGGCAGGTGATGGAGGCTATTCGCTCCGTACACGCCGATCCGCAGGAGGTGGGCGTTAGCCTAATCGAGCGTTATCCCTGGAGCAGCTTTGCGGAACATCTGCGCTCTTACGACTGTGATGCGGCCGATGCCGCGAGGGGATTTTCTGATCCTTCTTGCGTGCTTGAACTTTTTGGTTCTGCCGAGGGCTTTATTGCCTATTCGCTTTCGACGCCCGACGGTAGCGAGCCGGCGCTGTGCGATATGAAAGAGACAGAGTGGGAACGCCACGCCTTTGCCGACAAGATGGCGAAGAGCCTCGGGGCTCCGCTCCATGGGGTTAAAGACGCACCGCCTGCGCAGCGTGATACCGTTATTGTTGGATTGCACGATGCCGGTTTCACGGTGCGCCAGATTGAGCGCTATACCGGGATTGGAAAAAGTAGCGTCTCTCGTATTGTGCGTGCTTATGCGCGGGTGACGGCACAGGCTGAGCTCTCGGAATAGAAAATGGCCGAACCACTCTTGTCAAGCGATTCGGCCAACAAAAATCTTAAGATTTGGGACAAGTACTACTGATTATTTTGCCCCTCGAGCATGCCGTCGAGGGTGCGCCAGGCGAGCTCGGCGCATTTGACGCGGGCGGGCATGTGCGAGATGTCCTGGAGCTGGGCGGCTTCGTCCAGGTCTTCCAGGTCCTCCTCGGAGAGCTGCTCGCCGCGGATCATGGCGAGGAAGAGCTCTGCTAGGCGGCGAGCTTCCTCGACGGTCTCGCCGGTGATGAGGTCGGCCATGATGTCGGCGCTGGCCTGGCTGATGGCGCAGCCATGACCGGTAAAGGAGGCCTCCTCGATCACGCCGTTCTCGACGCGCAGCTGCAAGGTGAGCTCGTCGCCGCAGCTGGGGTTGATGCCGTCGTGCTCGTGCGTGGGAGCATCCATCTCGTATTTATAGTCGGGGTGCGAGTTGTGCTCCATAAACGTGGTGGAGGTGTACAGATTACCCATTGAACGTGCTCCAAACGTGATGCAGGCCGGCGATGAACTTGTCGATATCGGCCTTGTCGTTGTAGAAGGCCACGCTGGCGCGGCAGCAGGCGAGGTTCTCGACGCCCAGCCAGGTGAGCAGCGGCTGCGCGCAGTGGTGGCCGGCGCGGATGCAGACGCCGTCCATGTCCATGATGCTCGCGACGTCGTGCGGATGGATGCCCTTGACGTTAAAGCTCACAACGCCGTGGTGGTTGTCCCAATAGATGGAGCCGATGATCTGGACAAAGTCGAGCTGCATGAGCTCGCGCATCAGGTAGTGGACGAGTGCCTGCTCGCGTGCCTGGATGTTTTCGTAGCCTACCGTGTTGACCAGGTAATCAAGCGCCGCGCCCGTGGCGAAGATGCCGGCGGCGTCCTGCGTGCCGGCCTCGAACTTCTCGGGGACGGGAGCCCAGACGGCGTCCTGCTCGGTGACCGAGTCGATCATCTCGCCGCCGGTGAGCATGGGCGGCATGGCGTTGAGCAGGCCCATCTTGCCCCACAGCACGCCGATGCCCATGGGGCCCATGGCCTTGTGCGCGCTAAAGGCAAAGAAGTCGGCTCCCAAGTCGGCCACATCGACCGGCATGTGCGGAAGCGACTGTGCGCCGTCGACGACCAGATAGCCGCCGTACTTGTGCACGAGCTTGCCGAGGTTCTTGACTGGGTTCTCGACGCCCAGCACGTTGGAGACCTGTCCCACGGCCAGGATCTTGGTCTTGGGACCCACCTTGGCAAGAACCTCCTCGGTGGTGAGCAGGCCGGTCTTGGTGGGGTAGAGGTAGACGAGCTTGGCGCCGGTCTCGCGGCAGACCTGCTGCCACGGGATCAGGTTGGAGTGGTGCTCCATGATGGTGATGACGACCTCGTCACCGGGCTCGAGCACCGTGGGTGCAAAGCTCTTGGCGACCAGGTTGAGCGACTCGCTCGTGTTGCGGGTGAAGACGATTTCGTTGGCCTGGGAAGCGCCGATGAGGTCGGCGATCTGCTGGCGCACCTTCGCGATAGCGTCGGTGGCCTCGACGGACAGCGAGTACAGGCCGCGCAGGGGGTTGGCGTTCATGCGCTGATAGAAGTCGCGCTCGGCGTCAAGCACACAGGCAGGGCGCTGCGCGGTGGCGGCGCTATCGAGGAAGGCGATCTCGGGGTGCTGCTGGAACAGAGGGAACTGGCCCTTGTAGGGGTTGGTCTCGATGTCCACAGTGGGCCAGCCGCGCGAAGCCTCGTCGCTGGCGTCGAGCTCCATGGGCTCGGGGGCAGTACAGGTGTCGCATTTAACGTGCTCGGTGTCGATCATGCGAGCTCCTCTTCAAAGTTGTCGATCAGGTTGTTGCCCAGGCGGACGACGGCGGCGCGGGTGCGCTCGTCGGTGGCGGAAAGCGCGGCGTCCTCCAGCTTGGCGCGGATGAACAGGTCCTCGGCGGCGTTTTGGTCAAGGCCTCGGCAGGCGAGGTAGAACAGTTGCTCGTCGCGGACGTGACCGATGGTGGCGCCGTGGTTGCCGGCGACGTCGTCCTCGTCGCAGAGAATGACGGGAACGGTCTTGTTGTCGACGCCCTTGTTGGCCAAAAGCACCGTCTCGCGCTCGGTGCCGGTTGCACCCTTGCAGCCGTGCACGAGGTCGATGGTGCCGCGGTAGACCTTCTTGGACGCGCCGGTCAGCACGCCGTTGGCGTCGATCTCGCACTCGGTCTTGCGACCGCGGTGGCGCAGCTCGTAGTTAAAGTCGCGCACCTGCTCGCGGGCGCCAAGGTAGTCAGTATCGATGGTGACCTTTGCGGTATCGCCCAGCAGGTCGCCGGCAAGGCCGGTGGCGCTGGCGCCGGCACCCAGGACGGTGTGCTGCACGTTGACGCGCGCGCCCTCGTCCAGGAACAGGCCGGTGTCGTCGAGCGCGATCCAGCTATCGTCGAGCGTCTGCGTGCAGGTCACGTTGACGGTGGCGTACTCGTGGGCGCACACGCGTAGCACGGAGCCCACGACGCCTTGGCCGGCAACGGGGGAGTCCAGGGCTATGCGTAGGTCGAGCGTTGCCTGCGGACGGGCGACGACATCGATGGCGGCGATGGCCGCGGCTGCATCGACACCGCTCACGCGCACGGTAACCGTAGCGTGCTTGTATGCGGGCACATCGATGACGATGCGCTTGGCGGCGTGGTCGGCCAAGTAGGTGTAGGCAGCCTCGCCCATGCCGGTCTTGAAGGCTTCAGCAGGGGAGAGCTCCTCCTCGAGCTTGATGGCACCGGCCTGGTAGATGGAGGTGGCGGGCACGTCAAGCTCGGTCTCGGGTGTGATGCGGGCGCGGTCGGCGGCATCACCAGGGGCGGAGGCGCGGCGCTCGGGGAAGCGCTCGGCCATGGCGTCCATGGCGGCGTCGAACGCGTCTGCCACGCCAGCAAACTGCTCGTCCAAGCCCTCAACCTTAACGGTCTCGGCGGGAGCGGCGGCAAGCTCGTCAGAGAGCTCAAGCTTGGTCTGATTCATCTTCAGCCAGCCCCAAGTCGCCGCAGGCATCGCATTGACCTGCTCAAGGGTGGTAGCAGCGGTGTTCGTGGTCTGTATCATTATCCGATCGCTCCTTCCATCTCGAGCTTGATCAGGTTGTTCATCTCGACGGCGTACTCCAGCGGCAGCTCCTTGGAGACCGGGTTGGCAAAGCCGTTGACGATCATGGTACGGGCTTCTTCCTCCGAGATACCGCGGCTCATCAGGTAGAACACCTTATCGTCGCCGATGCGGCCGATGGTGGCCTCGTGGCCGATGTCGACGTTCTTGGCGCGGATGTCCATGGCCGGAATAGTGTCGGAGCGGCTTTGGTCGTCGAGCATCAGCGACTGGCAGCTCACGGTTGCCTTGGAGCCCTCGGCCTTGGGCGTGGCCACGATAGAGCTGCGGAACGTCTGGATGCCGCCGCTCTTGGAGATGCCCTTGGTCTCGACGGTTGCCGAGGTCTCAGGCGCGTTGAGCACGACCTTGCAGCCGGTGTCGAGGTTCTGCCCGGCGCCGGCAAAGGTGATGCCGGTAAAGCTAGACCGGGCGCGGCGGCCGTTGAGCACGCTCATGGGGTAGAGGTAGCCCACGTGGCTGCCGAAGGAGCCGCTGATCCACTCGATGTCGCCGTCCTCGTCCACGCGCGCACGCTTGGTGTTGAGGTTGTACATGTTCTTGGACCAGTTCTCGATGGTCGAGTAGCGCAGGTGCGCACGCTTGCCCACAAAGAGCTCGACGGCGCCGGCGTGTAGGTTGGCCACGTTGTACTTGGGCGCGGAGCAGCCCTCGATAAAGTGCAGGTCAGCGTCGTCCTCGACAATGATGAGCGTGTGCTCAAACTGGCCGGCGCCCTTGGCATTAAGGCGGAAGTAGCTCTGCAGCGGGAAATCGAGCTTGGTGCCCTTGGGCACGTAGACAAATGAGCCGCCCGACCATACGGCGCCGTGCAGGGCCGCAAACTTGTGGTCGGTGGGCGGGATGAGCGTCATAAACTTCTCGTGGATGAGCGGTTCCCACTGCGGGTCGTGCAGGGCCTCCTCGATGCCGGAGTAGACGATGCCCATCTTGGAGGCGGTGTCCTGCATGTTGTGGTAGACGAGCTCGGAGTCGTACTGCGCGCCGACGCCTGCCAGGTAGCTGCGCTCGGCCTCGGGGATGCCCAGGCGCTCAAAGGTGTTCTTGATGTCGTCGGGCACCGACTCCCAGTCGTGCTTTTGGTCGGTGTTGGGCTTGACGTAGGTGACGATGTTGTCCATGTCCAGGCCCTCGATGGAGGGGCCCCACGTCGGGTCGGGAAAACGATTAAAAATCTCGAGGGACTTGAGGCGCAGGTCGAGCATCCACTGCGGCTCGTCCTTTTTGGCGCTGATCTCGCGCACGATGTCGGGCGTGATACCGGCGTCGAGGCGCTCGAATCCCTCCTCGCCATAGGTGAAGTCGTAGAGGCTGCGGTCGATGTCCGCGACCTCGGTGCGGTTCTTGGTCATTGCGTCGCCCCTTTACGCCTGCTGCTCGGCAGCGGCGGCCTCGGTCTGGGCGCGCTGCTCGGCGGCCTCGCGCTCGAAGGTCTCAAAGCCGTTCTTGTCGATCCAAGGGATCAGTGAGGCGTCGTCCTCGCGCACGATGTGGCCCTTGACCATAACGTGGACGCGGTCGACATCCAGGTGCTCCAAGATGCGCGTGTTGTGCGTGATGATGAGCATGGAGCCGTCGCAGCTCCTGCGGTAGGCGTCCATGCCGTGGCTGACGGTGGAAAGCGCGTCGACGTCCAGACCAGAGTCGGTCTCGTCCAGGATGGCGAGCTTGGGCTGCAGCAGCAGAAGCTGGAGCATCTCGACCTTCTTCTTCTCGCCGCCTGAGAAGCCCACGCCCAGCTCGCGGTTGAGGTAGGCGGTATCCATGTTGAGCTCGGCCGCGAGCTCCTTGACGCGACGGCGGAACTCCTTGCCCTTCATCTCCAGGCCGGGGCGGCCGGCGATGCTGGCGCGCAAAAAGCTCGACAGCGGCACGCCCGGAATCTCGACCGGGGCCTGGAAGCTCAGGAACAGGCCGGCGCGCGAGCGCTTGTCGGTGGTGAGCTCGGTGATGTCCTGGCCGTCAAAGACGATGTGGCCGTCGTTGACCGTGTAAACGGGGTCGCCCATGACCAGGTGGCCGAGGGTGGACTTGCCGGCGCCGTTGGGTCCCATCAGCACGTGGGTCTCGCCGGCGGCGACGTTGAGGTTGACGTTGTGGAGGATGGTCTTCTCGTCCACGGAGGCGGTCAGACCTTCGATGGAAAGCAGCGGATTTGCGCTCATGCTGTCCCTCTCTGTATATGGTGTACTCATAGGTGTACTAAACCCTAGGAATCTTCTCGGAATAAAGTTACTATGGGTTCGGCGTTAGTCAAGGGAAAACCCGACTAATCCACTCGACTTTTCAAATTCTGGGACAAAATAACCTGTTGTGTTTGTCCCATTTACTTAAGATTTGGGACAAACAAAGCTGGTTATGTTGTCCCAGATGCGATGGGAGGGTAGGTATGCTCATTTCTTCCAAGGGCCGCTATGCCCTCCGACTGATGATCTATATCGCGGCGCTGGGCGACGCCGAGGGCAAGATTGCCCTGCGCGAGGTTGCCGACCGCGAGCATATCTCACAAAAGTATTTGGAGCAGCTGGTTCGTCCGCTTATGAAGGCGGGCCTGCTTAAGAGCGTGCGCGGCAAGGGCGGCGGCTATATGATGGCCAAGGATCCAGCCGAGGTGCGTGCCGGCGACATCCTGCGTGCCGTCGAGGGCAGCACGGCTCCGGTGGCGTGCGATGGCATCGACAACAGCTGCGCCCGCAGCGACCTGTGTTCCACCGTCAAGTTCTGGCGCGGCTTGGACGAGGTCATCGAGAACTATGTTGACGGCGTGACGTTGGCCGACCTGGCCGCCGTCCCCGAGATCAACTTTGACATTAAGCTGTAGGTTGAGCGCAATTCCTTAAGATTTCGCGGAGGGTTGTTGCCGTTTACCGAGGGGTTGTTGTGCAACAACGGGCGAGCTGCAATACTTATTTCTATCTTTGCAAACTGCACTTTAACTATACCAATGCAGGGAGGATCTTATGCAGCCCAAGCATTCTGCTATTGTCGCGGGCCTGACGCTGGCGCTTTCGTTTGGCGCCGTTACCGCGCCCGCGCCCGCCGCTGCCGAGGAGCCCACGCCGGGCGTTGCCTCGGATGCCACCGATATCGACAAAGGCCTCTACACCCAGCAGTCCTTCTCGGGCGTGCTGAGGTCGGTCCAGGGCGTTTCGTTTGTAAACGTGACTCCCGAGATGAAGTACTTTACCAAGTACGAGAGCCATGGCAACTACAACCAGGGCTTTTCGTATGGCGACGGTTATAACGCGCTGGGCTATTACCAGTTCGACCGCCGTTGGTCGCTCATTCCGTTTATAAAGCAGGTTTACAACTACGATTCTGCCAAGTACGGCATGCTCAAGGATGCGATTGATCGCGGCAGTGAGATTTCCAACGCGAGCAATGCCATGTACGAGAACGGCCAGCTTACCGAGCTGGGCCGTATTGCACAGGAGGCCTTCCAGGGTGCTTATAACACCGATCCTGCTGAGTTTTCGGCTCTGCAGGATGCGTATGCGTACAACTCGTACTATGCGGTGACCGAGGCGTGGCTCAAGAGCGGCCTTGGTATTGATATTTCGGGCCGTGCCGATTGCGTCAAGGGCATGGTGTGGAGCATTACCAACATGTGCGGCACCGGTGGCTGCAGGGACTTCTTCCGCTGGGCGAATCTTTCTAATGATATGACTGACCGTGAGTTTGTGACGGCGCTCTCCAATAGCGTGGTCAACAATGTCGCCACCAAGTATTCGAGCCAGCCCCAGTATCATGAGGGCTGGAAGAACCGTTATAAGAATGAGCTGAAGGACTGCTTGGCTTATATCGCCGAGGACGAGGCCGCTGCCGCTGCGACGCCCGTGCAGCCCGAGCCTACACCGGCGCCCTCGCCGACACCTGATTCGAATGACGACTCGAGTGACGATGCCAACGATGACAGGATGGATGCGCCCTCGACCGATGCTGACGGTAATGGCTCTGCTGGTGGCACTACCAACGACGGCTCTACCTCGAACGGCTCCAATTCGAACGGCTCTGCTGCGGGCGATTCGTCTTCAAGCTCTGCCGGCAATACGGACAGCGACGCTTCTGGTTCGACCGACGCTGACACCTCTAACTCATCCACCGGCTCGAGCGATTCGTCCGTTGACACCGGCTCTAACAACGGCTCTGGCTCTGACGCAACCCCTGATTCCGATGCTTCCAAGGACGACTCGAATAAGGCGCCGGACGCTCCCGTTGCTTCGCCGGACAAGAAGCCTTCTTTCTCCGAGCAGCTTGGTTCTACGCTGGGTTCTTCGCTGATGGCTGGCGTCAATAACGGCTCGGCCCAGAACAAGGACAACTCTGATCAGGCTTCCACGGAAAAGACCGAAGCCGCAAAGGGCGACTCCAAGGATAAGGCTTCCGAGAAGGTTGAATCCGATAAGGGTTCTAGCTCTGATGAGAAGGACGACAAGTCCGCTCAGAAGAAGGACGAGGACAAGAAGTCTGAATCTGAGGAGAAGGACAAGAACAAGGACAAGACCGAGGACGGAAAGCAGCAGGGCGAGGACAGCAGTAAGGGCAACACCGACAACCAGAACCAAGAGCAAAATGACTCCAAGACGGTGACCACTACAACCACCACTACAACGACTAAGACTTCGGGCGGTAACATGCCCAAGACGGGCGACCTTATCGTTATGGCGAGCCTTGCCAGCGCGAGCTTGGCCACGCTGGGCGCTACGTCTATCGTAAGTGGTAAGCATAAGCTCGATCAGCAGAAGAAAGCTTCTGGGGAGGACGACTCGGAGGAGTAGACTCTCAGTTGCCAGATAACTAAAGAGTCGGGACGGGGTCCGGTGCGAATGCATCGGGCCCCGTTTTGTTGTGCAACGATTAGTTGTGCCCCCTCACACCTCTTGTTGCTACCGTTGCCCGATATGATCGCGCGGCGACATCGGTACGCGCGAGGCGGTCATTACAATTGGCATCGTGTTGCGATTTAGGGGGAACGTTTTGGTGTCTGAACAGGCAAATAATGGTTGTGCTGCCGGCTCTGGCGTGCGTTTGATCGGCTGTGCCGACGATGCGGCTTTGCCCATTGGCATGCACGACTATGCGGAGGCTCTTGGTTGCTGCACGCTGGTCGACAAGACCATGTTTATTGCCGATGTGTTGGACTGCGACGCGTCCGTTGTGGTGTGCTGTCGACCCGAGGGTTTTGGCAAGAGCATGAACTTGTCGATGCTCAGGGCTTTTCTGGAGCGTCCCGCGGTCGGTCGCGCCGGTCGGAGCCCGTTTGCCGATGCTCAGATTTGGGATGCGGACGGCGGGCGTTATCGGGATGAGTACGCTTGCTATCCGGTGATATCGCTGGATTTTTCTGGCGCTGCGAGGCGTGGCGCCGCTATTGCCGACGTCGTGCGCGATGCTCTTTCGGACGAGTGCGCCCGCCTGCTAGCGCTTTTGAAGGCTCCGGATTTAGCTCGAGACAAGGTGCGTCACATCGAACGTGTTGCGCGTGGCGCGGCGAGCGAGGACGAGGTCGCCTCGGTGCTTGGCGTGCTCATTGAGCTGCTGGAGATGGCCTGCGATGAGCAGGTTGTATTGCTCGTTGATGGGTACGATGCGGCATGGTTGGGCCGTGCAAGCGCGAGGGGCGCTTCCGGTGCTGATCCGGCAGGGCTATTCGATCGCGTGCTGTTCGACGCCATTGCCGCTGCGCGCGATTCGTTGCGGCTGACGTGTTTGATGGGGGAGCGTCCCGGACCTGCTGAAGCGGCGGTTTCTTTGCACGGCTGCTCGTATTGTCTGACGACGCCGCTTTCGACCTGGTGTGACCGTTGTTTCGGCTTTTCGGATGCCGAGGTCCAGGCTCTGTTGAATCATGCTGGGCGCGAGGAATATCTTGATGATGCGCGTGAATGGCTCGAGGGGTATCGGTTTGGCAGGGTCTATTGCTCGAGTCCAGCGCGTGTGATCGGTTTTCTCGGCCGAGGCTGCACGGCGCCTGTGCGTGCCGATCTGTATGGATATGCCGATTGCCTGAGTAGGGTAGTTGCCGGATGGAATCTCGACCGCCTTTCGGTCTTGTTTGATTTGCTCGAGGCCCATGGGTGCGCTGAGGTCCCGCTTTGTTTGGGCACTGCAGAGTTAGATGTCTCGCCTGACGATGGCATGTGGACAGCGCTGTATCTGTCCGGTTTTCTCACGACGGATATGACTGAGGAGCCAGAGCATGGCGATCGCCTCCGTGCTTTGCGATTGCCCAATAAAGAGCTTCGCCAGGCCTTGCGTCTAGTGATTGTTGAGTGGTTTGAGTGCGCTGCCGAAGACATTCGAGACGTCGATGCGTTTCGCGACGGGCTGTGCCGTGGGAACGAGGATACCGTGAGGCGGGCGCTAAGCCGCATCCTGGGGGATGCGGGGATCGGTGAGACCGACCCAGATAAGCCGCTGCCATATCATCTGCTCTTGCAGGGGCTCTGCTTTGGCTTGCCGGGCTATGCCAATCCTGCCTCGAGGCGAAAGTGTGGCGCAGGTCGCTGGGACATCCAGGTTTTCCCTACGGGTGCTGTGTTCGACGTAGCAGATACGATTGGCATGCTGGACGAGCGCCCGCTGATAACGATCAACATGATGTATGACCCCGGTGTGGATGCGCTGGGCCTGGAATTGCTGGCCGTGCAGTCGCTACTCGACATAGAGCGCGACGGCATCGACGAAATCCGTGTGCCACGACCCGGAGTTGGCCGCATGCGCTGGGGGTTTGGGTTTGATGGACAGCATGTGGCTACGGTGTGCCAGCGGCTTTAAGCGCTGAGGTGTTTCCGGCTTCCGTTACTCGGTGTCCTTCATGGGCGGCATGGGCTTCCAGTTGGGATCCTTGATGATCTTGCGGGCGTCTTTCATGCCTCGGCGCAGCGCCGGAATGCCGGTCTTAAAGCACTTGTCGACCGCGGCCAGGCGAATGAATTCCTTGCAGAAGGTCGCGGCATTGCCTAGGCGGAACAGCATGGGGTGGTAGTCACCGTAGATCTGCATATAGCGAGCGAGGAAGCCTCGGTTGCGCATGATGTAGTAGCGGTTGGTGTCGCTCGTGGAGTTGAGCTGGCGCTTGCCGGCGATATCCCAGTTAGAGACGGCGCGGGCGCGCTTGAGAACCACGTCAGCAACAACGGCGGCGGGGAAGTGTTGGCTGGCCACGTAGCCGTAGCAGGCATCGTCGCCGTAGATAAAGAAGCGCGCATCGGGCAGGCCAATCTTGTCGACCACGCGGCGCGAGAACATGCCGCCCTCAAAGCACAGCTGGTTCATGGTGCGGTAGCCCTCGGGACCCAGATCCCACTTGGCGACAGGGTTTGGAATGCCGAGCGAAAGGATCAGTTGGTACTGCCAAAAGAACCCGCCGCCGTCGAAGTCCAGGCGCGAACCCTGGATGACGTCGTAGCGGTCGGTCCACTTGGCCAAGCGCTCGATGCCTTCAGGGATGACGAGCACGTCGTCGTCCATGACCCAGAACCACTGGGCGCCCAGGTCATAGGCGCATTTAGTGCCGGCGGAGAAGCCGCCCGCACCGCCGCCGTTTTCGAGCTGCGGGGCGTAGATGACACGGTCGGTGCCGCCCTGCGCGTCGGGCTGCTCGGTGTCGATGCCCCACAGGTTGGCCAAGCGCTCGTTGAATGCGGTGCACATGGCCTCGGTCTCGCGCGAATTCTCGTTATCGACAATTACGATGCGCCAAGGCGTTGCCGTGAGCCCGGTCATGGAGTCGAACAAGTTGGCTAGGAGTTCCTGGCGCTTGTACGTAACGACGACGATGGCGAGCTTATCGATGGGGGCGGGAAGGGTTGTAGGCATGGGGCAATATATCCTTTCACGCGCGGCGGGCGAGTGCTGCGCGGAAGCTATCGAATACGTCCTTGGGACTGTCTTATTGTAAAGGCTCGGCGCACCTTGACGGCAAGCTTTGAATAAAACGCAGGAACCTGCCATGGGCCCGCCGCATGACGTGGGGCTGCTTTGCCCGCAAGAGGCTCCATAGATTATATAAACGCCCGCTGGCGCGCTGACCCTTTGATACCATGAAACGACAGGTATTTCCTAAGGAGCACATTTGTCTACTAACGCCTCTGGCAGCCCTGTTCTGTCGCTGCTTATTCCCATTTACAATGTTCAGCGCTACCTGCGCGAGTGCCTCGATTCCGCCCTGGCGCAGACGCTCAAGGATATTGAGATCGTCTGCATTAACGACGGGTCGACCGACAACTCGCCGGCGATTATCCGCGAGTATATGGAGCGCGATAGGCGCGTCAAGATGATCGACAAGGCCAACAGCGGCTACGGCGACTCGATGAACCACGGTCTGGAGATGGCGCGTGGCAAGTACGTTGGCATCTTGGAGTCCGATGACTTTATGGCGCCCGACGCACTCGAAAAGCTTGTCTCGGCCGCCGATAGCAATAATGCCGACTTTGCGAAGGCGAACTTTGATTTCTACTGGTCTAAGCCCGAGGAGCGCCGTTCGCTGCACGAGATGTTTAAGGCCAAGGACTGCGGTAAGCCGGTGCACCCGAGCGACACGACGCAGTTCTTTAAGCAGAAACCGTCGATTTGGTCGGCTGTGTACCGTCGCGATTTTCTTGAGCGCAACGGCATCAAGTTCTTGCCGACTCCGGGAGCATCCTTTCAGGACACGTCGTTTGCCTTTAAGGTGATTGCCTGCGCCGACAAGGCCGTTTACCTGCACGATGCCGTGCTTTCGTATCGTCAGGACAACGAGAACTCCTCGGTCAATTCTTCGGCTAAGGTCTTTTGCGTCAATACCGAGTATGCCGAGATTGAGCGTTGGATTCGTGAGGATTATGCCCGCGACCACGTAAGCGGCGATGTCGCGCGCATGCTCAAGTTCAATCAGCTCATTAAGTACGATTCGTACATGTGGAACTACGTGCGCCTGGCGCCTAAGTTCTATAAGGAGTTCCTGGTTCAGATGGCCAAGGAGTTCCAAGCGGCCTTGGACGCCGGGGACTTTTCGCTTGACGACCTCAAGCCGTGGAAGCGCGCAAATCTCGCTGCCATCCTCAAAGATCCTGAGGGCTGGGTTGACGAGCATCCGAGTTTTGCGACGGATGGTGCCTTGGGGCGTGCTAAGTATTACGCCTCGGTTGGAGGCCCAGGCGTGGTCGCTGCCTTCCTCATCGAATCGCTGAGGGGATAGGTCGACATGGGAGAGACTTTGACCCCCAAAGCGACCATTGTCGTTCCCGTCTACAATTCGTCGCGCTCCATTCAGCGATGCCTCGATTCGCTGTTGGCCCAGTCCGAGCGCTCGATTCAGGTTGTCTGCGTCAACGACGGTTCGACTGATGATTCGTTGAACGCGTTGCGTCAGATCGCGCAGGCCGACGATCGCGTACTGGTGATTGACCAGGAAAACGCGGGCGTCTCGTGTGCTCGAAATGCGGGTATCGATGCCGCCGAGGGCGAGACCGTCTTTTTTGTGGACGCCGACGATTACATCGATGCCCAGACGGTCGAGCGCGTGCTGCATGCCATGGAGTCTGCGGATGCCGAGGCCGCCGTTTTTGGCGGCGCCTGTGAACCTGCCGATGCTGCCCCCAAACGCGTCCAGCAACTCATGAGCCCCAAAGCTGGTACCTTCGGCGCCCGTGATCCCCAACTGCTGTTCCATTCGAATACGCAGCCCTATGCCTGCCGTGCGGCTTTTTCGCGCGAGCTGCTCAATCGCGAAGGCATTCGCTTCGCCCCCGGTTTGGCTTTGGGCGAGGACGTCGTCTTCCAATTTGCGGCTTATGCGCTTGCCCACGGGACCGTCGTCATGCCGGACAAGTTCTACCACTACGTGATGGAGAGCGAATCGGCGACGCACGAGTTCAACAGTGTCGAGGCTCGCGCCAAAAAGCTCGATGCCCATATGAGAATGCTCGAGGAGGTCTTGGAGGACTGGGCGGGCTACGGTCTTATGGACCTGTGTCCCGGCGAGCTGATCACCTGGTTCCTGGACCTTATCGTGTTTGATTTGGCGCGCTTGGATTCCGATGACTTCCATCGCGTGGCGGCTCGCGTCAACATGGACCTCACGACGTTTTTGGGAACGGAGTGGGCGGATATGCCTGCTAAGGGCGCCGTTCGCCGTGTTGCCCACAAGCTCGTTGCGGCGACCCCGGGCGTTTCGATGGCAGATGCCACGCTGTTCTATCTTTCGACTCGCGGTCTCAAAGCCTGCCTGGAGCGCTTTATATAATTCCAAGCGCTGCCGCCCGCCGCAACCCGGCTGCTAAAATAACCCTGTTACACGCTATTCAACAGGAGGTTCTCTTGCAGAACTCTGATACCCCTAAAGTTTCGCTGCTTGTCCCCATCTGCAATGTTGAGCGCTACCTGCGCGAGTGCCTCGATTCCGCCGTTGCGCAGACGCTCAAGGACATCGAGATTATCTGTATCAACGACGGCTCCACCGATAGTTCGCCGGATATCATCCGCGAGTACATGGAGCGCGACCCCCGTGTAAAGATGATCGACAAGGCCAACAGCGGTTACGGCGACTCGATGAACCGCGGCCTGGAGATGGCGCGCGGTGAGTACGTGGGCATCCTTGAGTCCGACGACTTTATGTTTGAGGATTCGCTCCAAAAGCTGGTCGCCAAGGCCGATATTGAGCATGTCGATGTGGTTAAGGGCGACTTTTACCTGTATTGGTCCACGCCCACCGAGCGCCGTGAGCTGTTTGGGATCATCGACGAGCATATGACGGGCGCCGCGTATCGCCCCGTCGATTGCCCGGGTATCTTCTACCGCAAGCCTTCCATTTGGTCTGCCATCTATCGGCGCGAGTTCCTCATCGACAATCAGATTCGGTTCCTTCCCACGCCGGGTGCCTCGTATCAGGACGCAGGCTTTAACTTTAAGGTTTGGGCTTGCGCCGAGCGCGCCGCGTTTATTGCGGACCCCATTTTGTGCTATCGCCAGGATAACGAGAAGAGCTCCGTTAATTCGCCCAACAAGGTGTTTTGCGTATGCGACGAATATGCCGAGATGCAGCGCTTTTTGGATGAGCGTCCCGAGCTCAAGGCTCAGCTCCAGGGGATTTTAATGCGCATGAAGGTCGATACGTACCGTTGGAATGATGAGCGCCTGGTCGATGAGCTGCGTGAGCAGTTTTGGAAGAAGGCATCTCCCGAGCTCAAGGCCGATTGGGATGCCGGTCGCTTTGACCTGTCGCTGTTCGATCCGCGTGGCGAGACCGACTTGCGCCTGATGGTCAAGTCGTCCCGCGCCTATATCGATTCACGCTTTGACTTTAAGAAGCCGGGCAAGCTCAATACGTTTAAGCATTACTTTAAGATTGGCGGCTTGCCGCTGGTCTGGCGCGTGCTGACGTATCAGCGCACCTACGGCGACAACCCGCACCCTGATGACGTTCCGGCCGCACAGTAGGAGCGAGTGACTATGGCTACCCCCAAGATTTCCGTTGTCGTTCCCATCTATAAAGTGGAGGAGTGCCTGGCCTGGTGCCTGGACTCCCTGCTTGCGCAGGACATGCCCGATTGGGAAGGTGTGCTGGTCAACGATGGCTCGCCGGATGGCTCGCGCGATATTGCGGCTGCCTATTGCGAAAAGGACGCGCGCTTTACGCTGGTCGATAAGGAGAATGGCGGCCTGTCGAGTGCACGTAATGCAGGCATCGCCGCGTCCACGGCGCCTATCGTCGCGTTCTTGGATTCCGACGACCGATTTACGCCCGATGCATGCCGCGTGATCGTCGATGTCTTTGAGCGCGAGGACTGCGACGTTTTGACCTTTGGCGCGAACCCGTATCCGCTGGAGGCGGGGTATCCGTGGCTTAACTATGTGCTGAGCCCACGCGATGTGTCATTTGCGGGCTATAGCACCGACCTGCTGTTTAAGGAGGCATCTCGCCCCTTTGCATGGCGCACCGCCTGCAAGCGTGAGTTTTTGCTGGGCAACGGGATCGTGTTCGACGAAACCGTTAAGTATGGCGAAGACCAGGTCTTCGATTTTGCCGTGTACGGTCGTTCGCACAAGACCGCGCTTATCTCGAACAAGCTGTATGACTACCGCGTGGCGCGCAAGGGCTCGCTCATGGACACCATGCGCTATGACGACGAGACGCGCCTGCTGGAGCACGTGAAGATTTACTCCGCGGTGCTGGCTGACTGGCAGCGCGACGGTCTCGATGCTCAGCATGCCGATGACCTGGCGTACTTCCTCTGCGATCTGGTGCTGTACGATGCGCTCAGGTTGCTGGGCTCGGACTGCGGCAAGGTGTTTGCTGCCGTCGCCGCGGCCCTTTCCGGTTCTGCCGTGGGCAGCGATGCTGCGCTCGCACAATGCGCTCCTTCTGTTGCTGCTATGGTGCGTGCAGCGCTTACCAGCAAGGCCCCCAATGCCCGTGAGTGCAAAAAGCTCATGTTCGATTACGACGTCTTGAGGTTTGGGCGCTTGGGCGCCTGCAAACGCATGGCAGCGAACGCCCTGGGAAAGCGAGAAGTGTAGATGAGTATCAAGCGTTTGGCACTTTGCCGCAGCCAGGGCCGTCTTTTTGTGCTGCTTCGTTTTGCCGGTCAGGATGTCGCCGCGCTTATTGAGCGGGAGGGTTCTCAAGCGTTTGCCCATGCGACGACGAGCGGCTCTTGTGTGCCGTCGCTGGTGCTCCCGGTCGATCACGGCCGCGTGCTGGCGCTTTGCCCTTCCGTTTCCGATTACGAGCGCGAGCTCGCCGTCTTGGTGCTTCCGTTTTTGGATGGCTCGTCGATGAATGTCGTTTTTGCATCCGGTGGCCAAAGGTTGGGCTCCATTCGCCTCGATAGCCGCGTGGCCAAGCTGGAATCCAAGATTAACTACAAAGCAAAGCCTGCGCTGTGCGCACTTATCCGCGATGCGCAGCGTGGTGAACACTGCGGTCGCTACGAGATCGATGCCATTCGCTATTTGCCGGCAGACGCCGGCGCGGTGTGGCGCTATGAGGTTACCTGGGCGGGAGACTCCCAGTGCGCGCCTGAGCTTCAGATCTTCGATACGCATATGAATGCCATCGATGCTACCGTGCATGTGTTTGAATCGCAGGTCGATGTGCCGCAGCAGAATGGATGCCGTGTCAATAAAACGTATCTGAGCGTTGAGATGCCTCAAGATATACGAGATTTTGTCGCGATTGTGAGCGATTCCACAGAGCAGATCCAGAGCGGGTTTTGCGCCATGGATGGTCGCCTGCACAACGGCATGGTCGACGACAGCTGGAACCGCATGAAGGATGCACGCGCTGATGACGCAGCTTATCGACGTTGGTTTGAGCAACATCGCGCAAAGCCGGGCGATTTGGCGTGCCAGCGTGTCGCTTCGGCGGCCTTTGCCTATAGGCCGCTCGTGAGCATTGTGGTGCCGTGTTACAAGACTGATCGGGTTTACCTGCGCGAGCTGCTGGACTCGGTGATAGCCCAGAGCTATGACAACTGGGAATTGCTGTTCATGGACGCCTCGCCCGAATGGGATGCGGTGGCCAATCTTGCGGCAAGTGCCAACGACGAGCGCGTTCGTCGCATTGGGCTGCCCGGCAACGGCGGCATTGTGGTCAACACCAACGCAGGTATTGAGCAAGCGACGGGCGACTACGTCGCGTTCTTGGACCATGACGACATTCTGGAACCGGACGCGTTATTCCAGTATGTTTCCGCACTGAATAAGGCGGCCGAGGGCGAGCGTCCCCAGGTCCTGTTCTGCGATGAGGACATATTCCAGAAAACGGGGGAGTGGGGCCAGCCGGTCTTTAAGACCGTACTCAACGTCGACCTGCTCTATAGCCATAACTGCGTGACGCATTTCCTGATGGTGGAGAAGGCGCTCATCGATCACATTGGTTTGTCCCCAGAAGACGTTGCGGGCGCCCAGGACTACGACTTGACGCTTCGCTGCCTTGTAGCCGGCGCGCGCTTTGAGCACGTTGCGCATGTGCTGTATCACTGGCGCGTTCATCCGGGATCGACCGCCGACGGTTCTGCCGATAGTAAGCCGTATGCTATTGAAGCCGGGCGCCTTGCGCTGCAGCGCCACTTTAACGCGCTGGGCATTTGCGGAACGGTCGAGGAGACCGAGACGCCGTTTGTCTACCGTATGCGCTATGCGCTGCCAAAGCCTGCGCCGCTGGTGAGCATTGTGATTCCCACCAAGGATCACGTCGAGACGCTCGACGCCTGCGTGATGTCGATCGCCCAGAAGGCCACGTATGCCAACTACGAGATCGTCTTGGTGGAGAACAACAGCGAAGACCCGGAGACGTTTGCGTATTACGAAACCCTTCTGGAGCGCATAGCGGCTGCATCTGGTGGCAAGGGCACGGCGCGCGTTGAGTGGTGGCCGGGCGAGTTCAATTACTCCCAGATCATCAACTTTGGCGTTGAGCATGCCAAGGGCGACTATCTGCTGCTGTTGAACAACGATACCGAGGTCATAAGCCCCGGCTTTATTGAAGAGATGATGGGCTATCTGATGCGTCCCGATGCGGGCGTGGTGGGCGCCAAACTCTATTTTGCCGATCATCTGGTGCAGCATGCTGGCATTTTGGTTGGCGTGCGCGGCGCACTTGCCCATGCCAACCAGGACTTCTCGGCAAAGCGCGAGGGATACCTTGCCCGTGCTGTACGTCCCGGCAACTTTAGCGCCGTAACGGGCGCCTGCCAGATGGTTCGTCGCGACGTGTTTGAGCAGGTCGGAGGCTACAACGAGGAGTTCGCCGTCGGCTTTAACGACGCGGACTTTTGCCTCCGTGTGCGGGAGGCGGGCTACCGTACCATCTTTACGCCCTATGCCGAGCTGTACCACTACGAGTTTACCTCGCGCGGCAGGGAAGAGGCCAACGAGGAAAAGCTGCGCCGCTGGAAGCGAGAGCAGGCACTGTTCATGCAGCGCTGGCCGGAGTTCTTCCTCGATGGCGATCCGTGGTTGGGGCCAAACCTATCTGCCGAGAGTGAGTATTTCTCGGTCTAAGGCAATGGGTTTAGGAAGTCCTGAACTTTCTTTCGCTATGAGCTTGGAAGAAAGCAATGGTGGACTACTAACTAAGTCATATTATGAAAGCTCGATACTTCCGCGATAAGTTTATACAAGCTTATACAGCTCGATATTATTCGATATAAGTAGATATCGCACTTGCCTTTGCCGGCTTACCCGCCGGCGTTATGGATCTTATTAACGGCAAGGCGCTTACGTTCTTGCGTCGTGCCCTCTCCGAAGATCTGGCGCCTATCAACCAGGTGGAGGTAGCGCTCTCTATGGGCGATAGCTTTGTCGCGACTGGTTTGACCATAGAGGACGATCTTCTGTCGAGAGCCGCTAAGGCCACTAAGGGCTATGCCTATCTGGTGCAACTGGTCGGTTACTCCATTTGGCAACGCGCCAACTTGCATCGTGCCAAAAGTGCCATTGTGAGCGAGGGCGACGTCACCGAAGGCATTGCGCTGGCAGAGGCTCGTTTTCACGATGTTGTTCACGAGCCCGCGATTTCTGGACTTGGACTCAACGATATCAAATACCTTTTGGCCATGTGCGAGGATAAGCAGCAGTCCAAATCATCTGAGATTGCTAAACGCATGGGTAAAAAGACCAATGAGGTCAGCTCTATTAGGGCTAAGCTGCTTCAAAGAGAGGTTATTCAAGCTCCGCAGAGGGGCTACGTGCAGTTTGCCGTGCCGGACCTAGATATCTATCTGCGAGAGAACGCCGCGGAGATTCTCGAGCGGTTCTAAATCGAGGCATGAATAGCCGCCGGTTAACTGCCCTTGTCGACTTGGCTCGCGTCCCCCAATCTAGTAGACTCTGAACCGTTGCTAGATTGGGGGGTGTTCCTATAGTTTTGTCAACTGGGAAATGCTCTTCGTGCGACCGAATCGCGGCATGCTGACGCCAAGCCATTAGGCCGGTGGGCTTCAGTCTGCTCGGTGCGTTTCGGCTAGGCTGCGTA
>NZ_JBBNLQ010000016.1:0-41776 GCF_040092395.1 Collinsella sp. CLA-ER-H4 | reverse complement strand
TACGCAGCCTAGCCGAAACGCACCGAGCAGACTGAAGCCCACCGGCCTAATGGCTTGGCGTCAGCATGCCGCGATTCGGTCGCACGAAGAGCATTTCCCAGTTGACAAAACTATAGGAACACCCCCCCCCGCGCAGAAACGCAAGGCAGGACATCGCTATATGCTTAAAATTGTAGCAATTTGGGTGACCCGAAATTTCGCCTCGGGTTGCCACTCAGGCTCAAAATCGAACCACTCGCGCCATCGACATACCCCAGTAGGACAAATCGACCGGCAATCTTTATCCCCCACATCCCACAAAGTAGCTAGTTTGGGACGGGGCTATTTTGACTACTTGGGCAATCAGATCGGCATGTAGTCAAAATAACCCCGCCCCAAAAAGACTGGTCTGACGCTGCGCCACGAAAAGGACCTATCCACTACGTTTAGGCCGCAGGGGTCAACCATAGCCGGCTTTTTCGAAAATCGGCAAGCTTTCTACCTGCGGTTTTGTTTTTGCAAATTCCGGGATGGTCGAGGGTGGCCGGTTTAACGTAGTAGATGGCCACGTTTCGTGGCAAACGGTCCGATCCAAGGCCCAAGGCAGCCAACCTCGAATGGCCATTCTCGAAGCTGCGGTGGAATAGTTCCTGTTTTTGCTGTCTGAGCCGCCAAACAGGAACTATTCCACCGCAACTTATAAAGAGATAGGTTTTAGATACGGCCAAGGTCGTAGGATCGAGCGGCTGCTTCGCCAGCGCAGATAAGGTTGGTGGTGGCTTCCTGCGGATTAAGCGCTTGCTCCAGGTCCATGGGCTTGCGGCAGATCGGAAGCACCAAGTCGATGCCCTGCACACACACCGCATCCAGGTTATCAGCGCGACCGCCCACGACAGCAATCACCGGCTTGCCATATCGCTTCGCACGACGGGCCACACCCACCGGCGCCTTACCGGCGGCGGACTGCTCATCCATATTGCCCTCGCCCGTTATGACCAGGTCGACATCGCGCACGCGCTCGTCAAACCCCACGAGATCGAGCACCGTCTCCACACCCGAGCGCAGCTCCGCACCGAGCGCCAGCAACGCCGCGCCCAAGCCACCGGCAGCGCCCGCGCCGGGCACTCCGAGCACCGAGCAAAATGTCCGCGCACCCTCGGGCAGGCGCAACAATCCCTGAGCCCGCGCCCCGGTAATTGCCGCATCGAGCAGGCGGCCGTAGCCGACCATCCAGCTGTCGTACTTGCCCAGCGCCTCGGCATCATCCGCCGGCAGACCCTTCTGTCCACCGAACACTGCCAGCGCACCGCGGCGCCCCACGAGTGGGTTCTCGACATCAGAAAGCACCACGACACGCGCGCCGTTCAGCGCCCGAAGCGCTGGCGCCAAATCAACGCTCGCCACGTGTTCAAGGCCCGCAAGACCGGGGGCGACATCGCATCCCTGATCATCGACCACGCGCGCGCCCAGCGCCTGCAGCATGCCGGCGCCACCGTCGTTGGTGGCACTGCCGCCCAGACCAATATAGAGTGTCCTTGCGCCCGTGCGAACTGCGCGAAGCATAAGCTCGCCCACGCCATAGGTCGAAGCCGCCAACGCCGCCGACTCCGTACAACTCGAATACCCAATACCCGCCGCCTCGGCCATCTCGATGACCGCGGACTTGCGCTCGACATCAACCAGCATCCGGGCAGACACGCGGTCGCCCAAGGGACCTGCCACCTCGCAGGTCACAATCTCACCGCCGCACGCGGCAACGGCATCGAGCGTTCCCTCGCCACCATCTGCCAGCGGCAATGCGCGCACCTCGGCATCGGGCCAAACGCGACGCACGCCTTCGGCAACCGCCGCCTCCGCCTGCGCACTCGACACGCTGCCCTTAAAGGAATCAATCGCCAGCAGCACACGGCGGGGCCGGCGGCACGCAGGACCAAAGTCAACCGCCGTGCCAACATCCTCACCGGCACCTGCAAGCGCCTCGGCATGAGCGGCATGCGCCTCAAGATCGGCCCCACAACCGCAATCAGCGCCGCCCGCTCCGCGCAGACCGCCAAAATAGCTACTCAGCAGCTCGCGGCATTCATCCGCCAGGACCCCAGCCGTCACGTTAAAGCGATGATTCAGGCGCGAGTCGGCATTGAGGTCATACAGGGATCCCAGCGCGCCCGCCTTGGCGTCACGCGCGCCATACACGCAGCGCCCCACGCGCGCGTTAACCATAAGCCCCGCACACATGCAGCATGGCTCGAGCGTCACGTAGGCCGTGCAATCGGAAAGGCGCCAGCGGCCAAGCGCCTGGGCAGCGGCGCACACGGCCGCAAACTCGGCATGAGCCGAAGGATCCTGATCGAGCTCGCGCCGATTGTGCGCCCTCGCGACGATCTCACCGTCGCGCACCACCACGGCACCAATCGGTACCTCGCCCACCGCAGCAGCGGCGCGAGCCTCCGCCAGCGCCTCACGCATGAACTTCTCGTCGATTTCGGTGATCGTCATCGTTCGCCTTCCCTGTTGCAAATTCAAAACGATGCTATCATTACGACTCACGGAGAGATGGCAGAGCGGTTGAATGCGGCGGTCTTGAAAACCGTTGAGCGCGAGAGCGTTCCGGGGGTTCGAATCCCCCTCTCTCCGCCACTCCTAGTGATGCACCGGCGTCATGGTCCGCTCAAACAGTGCATCGACCACGTCGGCTATCTCAGGTCGACGCTCAAGATCGTGGCGCGATTCCCACCATATCGTGAAAAGTCGAATAATACCGCCGGCGACAAACTCAGACGTCGTCTCGAGTGACACGGGGGCCAGGGCATCCTCGGCAAGCACGTTCATCACACGCTCGCGGATGGAGCGGGCAATGCGGTCGCAAATAACATTGGTCAACATGCCCGACATGCTGCTTGCCAAAATGTTATCCATGAGCCGCTCGTGCGCCAGAATCAAATCCATGGCATCGTCCAAAATCGCGTGCCGAAGCGCGCGCACGTCCTCGACAGATACCGCGCCGGCCTCATCGGGCTGTTTTTGCGGCAAGCCCGACATGAGCTCATCGATATAAAAGGCAAAGTAATCGTTCTTGTCGCGAAAGTGCTTGTAGAACGTCGTGCGGCGAATCATGGCGCGGTCGCACAGCATGGCAACCGTCAGGTCCTCAAAACGATGCTCCTCGAGAAGCTCGGTAAAGGCATCGAACAGGGCGCGGTAGGTTTTCTTGATGCGAAGGTCCACTGGTATCGCCATCCTCAGGGCAAAGACAACACTCGTCAATCTGTCGCATATCTTACACCTGTACCTCGCGCGCTTTGCCCCGGTGCCGACCCCGACGAAAACACAACGCTTACCGGAAAGTTCGGCACGACAAAACGTTGCGGGTATACTAGTAGCGTTATACCAACGGCAGCTGGCGCATGCCGCCGCGGCCATTCGAAACGGAGACATCATGATTACCGTCATCATCGGCATCGTTGTTGTCATTGTGATTGTCTGCGCCATCGCCGGCATCTACAACAACATGGTCACCAAGCGTAACCGCATCGATAACGCCTGGCAGAACATCGATACGCAGCTGCAGCGTCGAAACGACCTGATCCCCAACCTGGTCGAGACCGTCAAGGGCTACGCCAAGCACGAGCAGGAGACGCTCTCCGCCGTGATCAGCGCGCGTAACACCGCCGTCAAGGCCACCACGCCCGAAGCCAAGATGGAAGCCGACAACGTGCTGACCGGTGCGCTGCGCCAGCTCTTCGCCGTAGCCGAGGCCTATCCCGATCTTAAGGCAAACACCAACTTTACGCAGCTGCAGGCATCGCTCGAGGATACCGAGAACAAGATTATCTATGCACGCCAGAGCTACAACGACTGCGTGCTCAGCTACAACAACGCCATTCAAACGTTCCCGGCTGTCATCTTTGCCGGCATCTTCCAGTTTAAGGAGCGCCAGGGCTTCGAGGCCGCCGAAGCAGCCCGCCAGGCCCCGACCGTCAAGTTCTAGTAGTTTGGCAGCGCATCCTTAATCGGCCAAATGCATAAACCGCCCCGTCGAATGCATACTTCGACGGGGCGGTTTCCTTTTTCGCGAAGGTCCCCCTCTAAGCGTCGTGCATTTTTAGGAGTATTCAACATAACCAAGAGCTTCGGGCGCCACGGCAAATGCCAAAGACCGCGAATATCCCTGCAAACCAAACGCTGTCAGCCCATAACCCCACCCATCATTCGTAGAAAACATCGAGAAATCCCGATTTTTCGCCCGAGGGCGGTATGCAGGGGCCTGCGATTGCAGAATACTCGCAAAAATGCACGTCGCCACCACCCCCACATGGCGTGAAGCAAAGCAAAAGCGCGGCCTAAAAGGCCGCGCACCATCTTTATTCAGATTAATCATTGCCCGTTGTGACATCGCCGAACCCGCAGGGCAGAGAACAAGTTCCCTCCCGGCGCACTCCGCAGGACGCAAGAAGCCCTCGCCGCACGAAGTGCGCAGCGAGGGCTTCTTGCATGTCCGAGGACGCGCCGGGAGGGAACTTGTTCTCTGCCCGGATAGGTAAGACAAATTACGCGACGGTGTAAACCCAGTTGTGCTTATCCTCGACAGCACCGGACTGGATACCAGTCAGGGTCTCGCGAAGCTTCTTCATCACAGGGCCAATCTCGGTGTAGCCAGCCGGGAAGGTCACGGTCTCGTCGGCGCCGTAAACCTTGTTGTCGATCTCGCCGACCGGGGAAATAACGGCAGCGGTGCCGCACAGGCCGCACTCCACAAAGGTGCCGGCCTTGACCTCGGCCCACTCGACGGGACGCTGGTCAACGGTCATGCCCAGGTCCTGAGCAACCTGAACAAGCGAACGACGGGTGATAGAGGGCAGGATGGAGTCGGTGTGCGACTGAGGAACGACAAGGGTGCCGTCCTCCTTCACGAACAGGACGTTGGCGCCGCCGGTCTCCTCGACATAGGTGCGGGACTCGGAGTCGAGATACAGGTTCTCGGCATAGCCCTCGCGATGGGCCTCCATCGTGGGCTTGAGGGACATGGCGTAGTTCAGGCCGGCCTTGATATTGCCGGTGCCGTGCGGTGCGGCACGGTCGTACTCGGAAACGCGCAGCTTAACGGGCTTGAGGCCACCCTTAAAGTACGGACCGACCGGGGTCACGAGAATGCGGAACGTGTACTCAGGAGCGGGAGCCACGCCGATCACGTCACCGGAGCCGATCATAAACGGACGCACGTACAGGGTCGCGCCGGAACCGAAGGGCGGAACCCAGGCGGCGTTGGCAGAAACGACCTGCTTGACGGCCTCAACGAACTTGTCCTTGGGGAACGGGGGCATCTCGAGGCGCTGCGCAGAGTTGTACATGCGCTCGGCATTCATGTCGGGGCGGAAGCAGACGATGCTGCCGTCCTCGGCGGTGTAGGTCTTCAGGCCCTCAAAGACCTCCTGGCAGTAATGGAAGATGCCGCCGCACTCGGAGACGTGCAGGGTGTGGTCGGTGGTCAGGCCGCCCTCGTCCCACTCGCCATCCTTCCAATGGGCCTCGTAGCTGTAATCGGTCTTCATGTAGCCAAAGCCGAGGCTACCCCAATCGATATCCTTCTTCTCGACAGTCATATGCCGCTCCTTACATACACAGTTGCAAACTCGCGAACCCGCACGCAAGGACCGAGGCCGGCCGCGTCGCAACGTCGCACGCCCGGAGCGCAGAGCCGGACGGGACACGCGAACAGCATCAAAGCCGATGGCACGTCGATTCGCATGCACGAGATTGTACTCCGCACGCGCGTCGGATAAAACGTTTTTCTTTAACTAACTAAAGTATTTTCATTTGACCGAAGTAAAGAGGCCCGCCACCGCAAGCGGTGACGGGCCTTGACTGCACGGTTTGCGCGCTGGCTCGAGTTACGCGTTCTTTTTGCCCAGCTTAGCCTTAACCAGACCGACCACAGTCGGAATGATCGACACGGCAACGATGCCAACAATCAGCAACTCAAAGTGCTCCTGCACAAAGGGAATGCCACCAAAGAAGTAGCCCAGCAGTGTAAAGAGCGTTGACCAGGTAATACCACCCAGTACGTTGTAGATGACAAAGTTGCGCCAGTGCATGCCGCCCATGCCAGCGATAAAGGGCACAAAGGTGCGGATAAACGGGAAGAAGCGACCCAGGAAGATGGCCAGGTGACCCCACTTGTCCAAGAAGTCCTCGGACTTTTTGATGCGCTCGGGCGTCATGGCCTTAACCTTGCCCGAAGCGATGATCTTTTTGCCAAAGAAGTGACCGATCATAAAATTGCACTGATCGCCCAAAATGGCAGCGGCCCATGCGGTAGCCAGAAGCGCCACGATGTTAAAGCCGCCATTGTGGGCAAAGAAACCCGAGGCGAACAGCAGTGAATCGCCGGGAAGGAACGGGAAGAACACCACGCCCGTCTCGATAAAGATGATCAGGAACACGCAGCCGTAGGCCATAAGCGGGCCGGCGGCGATCCAGCTGGCAATCGCGGTGCGCGGATCTTTGAGCAGCTCGGCGATAAAATTAATGAAACCCATGAAGTAAAACCTCTCAGTTGTGGGCGCGGATACGTCCAAGTTGACCAGTATACGGTTGCGGCGTCCCCTCGTGCGCAACCCCACAAAAGCATGACTCCATTACCAGCAAGTTTGCATAACTGACACCTGTCGCGCAATGCCGCCAAGATTGTCCTTCCTAATCCCTAGCGAATCGCTATACTTTATTGAATCGCATTGCCATGGCGCTAAGGGAGGGCGGCCGGTGAGCTTTATCAATACCATTCGCGAGGACATCAAGACCGTCCAAGCGCAGGACCCCGCCGCGCAAAACGGTCTGGTCATCTTCCTTTCCTATCCTGGCCTGCACGCCAAGTGGAACCACGTGCCCGAGCACTGGCTGTGGGAGCATGGACATCGCTCGCTCGCCCGCGTGCTCTCGCAAATCACCCGTCATATCACCGGCGTCGAGATTCATCCCGCCGCACAGATCGGTAAGCACTTCTTTATCGACCACGCCATGGGCGTCGTCATCGGCGAGACCACCATTGTGGGCGACAACTGTGTGCTTTACCAGGGCGTTACGCTCGGCGGCACCGGCAACGAGACCGGCAAACGCCACCCAACGCTCGGCGATAACGTCACCGTGGGCACGGGCGCCAAGGTGCTCGGCAACATCCGCATCGGCAACAACGTCAAGATCGGCGGCAACTCGGTCGTCGTTAAGGACGTGCCCGACAACTGCACCGTTGTTGGCGTGCCGGGACGCATCATCAAGCGCAACGGCTGCCGCGTGTTCGAGGAGAGCTTCGATGCCAAGCAGCATCGCGAGTACATGCCCGACGATGCCGCCGAGCAATCCGCGCTCAACCGTCAAGGCATCACCGAGAATGCCCGCCGCGTCAAGGAGCTCGAGCGAGAGGTGGCCGAGCTCAAGGCCCTCGTCGCCAAGCTCGCGGACGAACGCTAGGGCTGCGAACGGCACAAGCCCGCATCAACGCAAAGGCGCGCCAGGGAATTCATCCCCGGCGCGCCTTTGCGTTGATGCGACATGTGGGACTGTCCCTTTGTCACATTATGCGAACTGGCTCAGATAGAGGTCGGCGTAGGCACCCTCGGCAGCCAGCAGCTCCTTATGCGTGCCCTGCTCGATAATGTTGCCGTGATCCATGACCAAGATCAGGTCGGCATCCACAATCGTCGACAGGCGGTGTGCGATCACAAAGCTCGTGCGCCCGCGCATAAGCGCATCCATGGCACGGCCGATGGCAAGCTCGGTACGCGTGTCCACGCTTGAGGTCGCCTCGTCCAGGATGAGAATCGCCGGGTTGTTGAGCAGCACGCGTGCGATGGTCAGCAGCTGACGCTGGCCCTGGCTGATGCTTTCGGCATCGTTGGCCACGCGCGTGTCGTAGCCCTGCGGCATGGTGCGCACAAAGAAGTCGACCTGCGCGGCACGAGCGGCGGCCACGATCTCGTCGCGCGTCGCCTCGGGACAGCCGTAGGCGATGTTTTCGGCAATCGTGCCATCGAACAGCCAGGCGTCCTGCAGCACCATGCCAAACTGCTGCCGTAGCTCGCCGCGGTCCATGCGGCTCGTATCCACGCCGTCGAGCGTAATACGCCCGCCGTCAATCTCGTAGAAGCGCATGAGCAGGTTGATGAGCGTCGTCTTGCCTGCGCCCGTGGTTCCCACCACGGCAATCTTCTGGCCCGGCTCGGCGGTAAACGACACGTCGCGCATAAGCGGCTTGTCGGGCGAATAACCAAAGCGCACATGCTCAAAGGAGACGCGGCCCTCCACGCGACCCGGCAGCTTGGCGGCCTTGTCCGGCAGCGGATCGGCCTCCATCTCGGGCTCATCGAGCAGGTCGAACACGCGCTCTGCACTCGCCAGCGCACTCTGCAGCGAGTTGAAGGTAAACGACAACTGCGTCATGGGCTCGGACGCCTCGTAGATAAACTGGAAGAACGCCTGGAACACGCCGACGGTCATGTGACCGGCAACCAGCATGCTGCAGCCCACAAGCGCAATAACGATCTGCGCCAAACGGCCGATAAAGCGCACCGCGGGGCCGACAGCATTGATCATAAAGTCGGCCTTGGTGCTCACACGAGCCAGTTCCTTCGAAGCCTCGTGCACCTCAGCGGAGCTCTGACGTTCGCGGTTAAACGCGCGGATCACCAGACGGCCCGAATAGCCTTCCTCGACCGCACTCGTAATCTTGGACACCCACTCCTGGCGCTCACCCGTCACATCGTGTGTGCGGCGCGAGACGACCTTCGTCACCAGCAGCGACAGTGCCGTAAAGAACAAAAAGACGAGCGTGAGCGGCACGCTAAACACGAACATCACGCTCACGGCGCCCACCATGGTACCGATCGACACCAGAAGCTGCAGCAAGCCGCGCTGCATGCTCTCGGACATCTTGTCCAAGTCGTTGGTCGCACGGCTGACGACCTCGCCGGGACGATGCGCGTCAAAATAGGCAAGCGGCAGACGGTTGAGCTTTTGTGCGATGCGGTTGCGTAGACGCAGGTTGAGGCGTTCGGCCACGCTCGACATCAAAAAGCTCTGGAGCGCATAGAACGAGGCAGCGGCAGTCCAGATCATAAAGTAGACGAAAATGGTCTTGCCGCAGTTCTCCCAGGTGATGCTGAAAGTGGTGTCGTTGGCAAACGCTACCTGAATGTGGCCCCACAGCTCATCGATCACGCGGGCGCTATATGCCGGCGCGGCAGTGTTAAAGATGACATAGAACACAATGCTCGCGAACACGATATAGAAGCGCCAGTGGTCGCCGGCAGCCTCACTCCACAGGCGGCGCACCGTCGCCCAGGTATCCCGAGGCGTCTCGTCCTCGTCTTCGTCGTCCACGTCGCGCATACGCTCTGCCTCGGCGCGGGCGCGCTCGTCCTCGGCGCGCTCGTTTTCCTCGTAGAGCGCTTGGCGGCGAGCCTCGCGCTCGGCTGCAGCCTTGGCGGCGTCATCCAGCTCGGTCGACGCGGCAGCCGTTTCCTCGACCAGTCCCGCGGCAGCGGCGTCATCAACGCCGCCCTGCTTCTTGAGCTCCTCGGTCATGCTACTCACCTCCCTTCATCTGCGATTCCGCGATGGCGCGGTACACCTCGCAGGTTTCCATAAGCTCGCCATGCGTGCCCAGACCCACAACCTCGCCATCCTTGAGCACGACGATCTGGTCGGCGTGCAAGATCGTCGAGATGCGCTGCGCGATGATGAGCACCGCAGCGTCACGCGTCTCGTCTTGCAACGCATGACGCAGGGCGGCATCGGTCTTAAAGTCCAGGGCCGAAAAACTGTCATCGAAGATATATAGATCGGCATGCTTCATGAGCGCACGGGCGATTGCCAAACGCTGGCGCTGGCCGCCCGAAAAGTTCGTACCGCCCTGCGCCACCGGGGTATCGAGCCCCTGCGGTTGGTCGAGTACAAAGGTGCTCTGGGCAACCTCAAGCGCGTGAAGCATGTCGCCCTCGGTCGCGCCTTCGTTACCAAAGCGAAGGTTGCTCGCCACCGTGCCCGAGAACAGCCACGCCTTCTGCGGAACATAGGCAATGCGCCCGCGGATTTCGTCTTGCGTAAGCTCGCGCAGGTCCACACCATTCAGGCGAATGGAGCCCTTGGTGGCATCGTGGAAGCGCAGCAGAAGCTTTGCCACCGTCGATTTGCCCGAGCCTGTCGAGCCAACGATCGCAGTCGTCTGACCGCGACGGCAGGCAAAGCTCAGGTCGCACAGGGTGTCCTCGTCGGCATCGTCAAAGCGAAACGACATGTGGTCGAACACGGCCACCGCATCGGCTTCGTCTTGGGGCTCGCGCGCCCCGTCACCCAGCGTACGCTGGCCATCGACGATGCTCGGCTCAATCTCCAGCACTTGCTGCGCACGGCTTAGGCATGCCGCGGCGCGTGGCAGCGTTAGCACCACCATCTGCGCCATCATCACAAAGAACAGGATCAGGATTGCATACTCCAGCACCGCAGAGATGCTCGCAATCTGCATGGCGTGGGCGCCTACGCGGTTGCCGCCCACCCACAGCACCGCCACCTCGGCGATGTTCATCAAAAAGAAGCTGGAACTGTCGAGCCCCACAAACAGGTGGTTGACCTTAATGGCGTTGGCCGCGTAATCGCTAAACACCTCGTCTAGGCGCTGCTCCTCATGGCGCTCCTTGTTAAACGCGCGGATGACGCGCACGCCCACGATGTTTTCGCGCAGCACCACGTTCATGCGGTCGATAAAGCTCTGCAAGCGCATAAAGATCGGAGCCGCGTTGGCAACCGTAAAGACCGCCGCCACCAGCACAATCGCAACGACTACGCCCAGAAGTGTGCCCATGGCAGGATCGATAAACCAGGCGAAGATGATGCCCGCCACAGCCAAGAACGGCACCGGCAGCACCAGCTGAATGGTCTGCAGAATCGCCTGCTGAATCACGTTGATGTCGTTGAGCGAGCGCGTGATCATCGATCCGGTGCCAAAGCGCTCAAAATCGCTGGCCGCGAGCTCGAGCGATTTGTCGTACACGGCATTGCGGATATCGCAAGCCACGTTGGCGGCCAGGCGCGCCGAAAGATAGCAGCCCAGCACCGTGCCGCCGCTAGCCATGCTGGTCGCGATAAACATGTATAGGCCGTTGCGTAAAATGTAGTCGACATCGCCCGTGGTAATACCGGTGTTGACCATGTTCGCCAGCATCGTGGGAACCAACAGCGTACCGACGTTATCCACCAGCAGCACCAGCAGTGTCACTGCGACAAGCCCTCGATATGGCTTTAGAAACCTCATTAACAGTCGCACGACTCCCCCTCACCTTGATTCTCGGCTTGGCTCTCGGCAGCGATATGCTGCTTAAAGGCATCGCACTCATCGCCGAGCACCTGAGAGAATTTGCCGATCAAGCGCATAATCTCGCGCTGCTCACATGGCTCAAGCGCGCCAAAGGCTCGCTGCTCGGCCTTGAGTGCCGGCAGCGCATAACGCTCGGCAAATCGCCTGCCCTCTTCGGTCAGGCTCACAACCTTGTTCTTACGGCTGCCTTCGGCAAACTCCAACGTTGCGAAGCCCCGCGCCGTCAAGGTTTTAATTGCCGAGTTGATGGTCTGCTTGCTGTAGAACCATTCGCTTGTCAGACGGCTTACGGCAATACTGCCGCCCGCCGTGCTGGTGTCGACGAGCATCCAATAGGCGCAGTCCGAAAGGCCGCAGGCACGCGAGAACTCCGAATAGATATGGTCGAGTCCATTGAGCAACCGGTCGAAGTCGACCAGTTTAACCGCACCATTCATCTATCCCACCATTCGATTGTCCGATTTTTGACCAATTTTATGTCTCTAGATTAGTCCGAGTTTTGACTATCGTCAACAGCCTCTCCGCAAATGCGTGCACTTTTATGGCCTATCGGCAGAAAAAGACCGCCGGCGCGGGGGCGGCGCCAGCGGTCACGTGAAAATCGGGTTTTATTGCCTGTTAAGCGGCGACGGCCTCATAGACCGTAGCGCCCGAGAAGCTGTCATGCAGGCTCTTGCCGGCAATCCACGGCAGCTCGACGACCTCGCAGACCGTGTTGACCAACTCAGAACAGTCAGTAAAGCGGCCCTTGTCGTTGAGGGCCTCGCAATCCTGAACACGCCAATAGCCATCGGTGTGCGTGATGTAGTACTCGTGATCGTTGATCGACACGAAAGCGCGCGTCTTGGAACGCAGCAGCTTCAGAAATCCTTCGAAATCGGTCTCGACGACATCTCCAGCCTGGAACATGATGTTACCTCCTGGCCCGGCGCCACCACGGCGCATTGATAAACGTTGGTACTCCTTTAGTAAAACCTTTATCAGAGGTTATGCGTTCGTCATTTAGGCAAGTGGTAAAAAACCGCAGGGTAGACGGGATAAAACGTTTAACCATCCCATTTGTTTGTCACATTCTGAAGGTACTTTTATGCAAACCTACTTTCCCAATTGGAATCTATCCTTTTGGCCGGGCAATTGACCGTCTATCGTTTGAGCCCGACGGGTATGAACGGGGCATCTGCAACGCCACCGCAAGGAGACACCATGGAGACTATCGAAGCACTCATTCACCGCCGCAGCTGCCGCAACTACAGCGATCGTCCCGTCGAGGCCGAAAAGCTTGCACGTATTATCGAAGCCGGCCAATATGCACCGAGCGGCATGGGCCGCCAGCCGGTGACGTTTGTCGCCGTCACCGACCCCGCGACCGTCGAGCGTCTCTCGCAGCTCAACGCGCAAGTCATGGGCAGCAACAGCGACCCCTTCTATGGCGCCAAGACCGTTGTGGTGGTGCTGGTTGACCGCAGCGTGCCCACACATCTGGAAGACGGCTCGCTCGCCATGGGCAACTTGCTCAACGCCGCTTATGCGCTGGGCGTCGATTCGTGCTGGATTCACCGCGCGCATGAGGTCTTTGACTCGCCCGAGGGCCTGGAGCTGCTGGCCAGCTGGGGCCTGCCCGCCGACGGCAGCCTGCGCGGCGTCGGTCACTGCATTCTGGGCTATGCCGAGGACACGCTACCCGAGCCCAAACCCCGCCTCGACAACGTGGTATACGTCAAGTAGCGCAGGAGTGTCCCAAACTGCCGGCAGAAAAGGAACGTCCCCTTCTGCCGGCAAGCTATGTTGATATTTGAGTTGTCGTCGTTTCGTCCGTCTGGGCCGTTTCGGCGCCATCGCCCTGTTCGTCCTCGTCCTTTTGCGCATCGGCGATGGTGGAGGCCGCCGCGACGATACCGCGCTGGGGCGCGACACCCGTCTGGGTCTGAGCGCCCTCGATAACTTCTGTGCCTGCATGCGCGAGCTCGGGCGATTTAAACACTGCGTCCAAGTTGGCGCCACCGCCGGCATATCCGAGCGCAGCGAGCGCGATGACGATCACTGCAACGGCGGCCACGATCGGCACGTAGCGATGCCAGCCGGCGGGATTGAGCCCGCTGCGGCGAGCCGCCCCGCGGCTGATGTAACCGAGCGTTCCGTCGTGCTTGAGCTTTGAGCCCACCACGCGTTTGCGGCCCCACAGCGAGGACTCTGCCTGCATTGCCAAGCGGGCGCTTGCCGAAGGATAGCCGTATTTAGTGCGCTTGAACGAGCCATCAAACCCCGAGGCGTGTTTGCCCCACGTCACCGATGTCGTGCGTCGGTTAACCGGCGCGGCGCTCCGCCTTCTGCGGCTCGGTTTTGAAGTCTCAGCCATATGCCCTCGCACGCCGTAACCAAATCGAAACAATAACGCTTTGGACTGTAGCACACGCGTCGCGCGCGGTCACGGGCGCCTCGCTCAACGGTCATCGTCTTTCAGCAAGCGCCACAGCGTTGTACGGCTTATGCCCAGCACCTCCGCCGCACGGGTTCGGTTGCCGTGGAGATGGTCTACAACCAGATGCGCGATATCTCGCTCGGTATCGGCCAGCGGTCGCAGGATATACAGGTCACTTTCGAGCGTCGGGGCGCCAAAGGTTGCGGTCTTAATCACATCCTCTTGGGCGAGCACTTCCTCCGCTACAGCGCGGTCCACCGTGCCCGCCCCCACCAATATATACAGTCGTTCCGAGACCTCGCGGAGCTGCAGATAATTGCGCGGCCAGCGGTAAGCATCGAGCGTCTTCGTCGCCGCGGCAGACAGCGTGGGCGCTGCCGTCCCAAATGCATCAGCGAGATATTCCAAATAGCGCGCAACCTTCGTCGACGCGGCTCCCTGCTCGGCGATTGCCGGCGCCACGCTCACCGCACAGGCGAAGCGCTCGGTCACAAAGGCGGCTTGATCACTTTCGCTGCCGCCCGGCATGTCATTCGCCGTCAGCACCACATGGCAGCGCGTCGCCAACGCGGTGTCGGCCATCGTGGAAACGAGCTCGCGGAGGCGCTGGGGGCCAACCGCGTTCCAGCCCTCAATGCAAAGGGTCAGCCCCGTTTGGAACAGCGGCGATTCGGAGCTTTTGAGCATATGGCGCCAACCGCGATCGGTGAGTTCATCGAGCGCAACGGAAACAAAGGGCTGATCGGCAAAAGGACCGTCCAGATAGAGGCGCTTGGCGATCTCGACCTGGCCCGCTCCCAGCTCACCCTCGAGCATAAGGGGCACACCGCGCGCGTAGCTCTCGGCAACTGGTGCAGCCACCGCAGCGGCACCCTCAACGATGCCGTACGCGCTCGATTCGTAGCGGGCCTCAACTTCGTCGGCGTTGAGCCACTCGACGCCCGCATGCGCCGCGGCACCGCGCACCTCGCGGACCACGACGGCCCAAAGGCCCCCGCCCTCTTTGTCGGTGGGGCGAACGGTCAGGCTCAGGCGCGTACCCGCACGCCCCATAACAAGACGCGCGCCGTCTCCTATACGGTCGAGGCGTTCGGCAACAAAAGTCGCCACATCCCGCTCAAGCGCCGCGTCATTCATGGTCGAGATCGCGACGTCCCCACGCGCATCGATTGCCAATGCCGAGGCCCCGGCAGCAGCTAGGGCATCGGTCAAGATGTTCAGTTTGGCATCGCTATCCATGATTTGCCCCTGTCCGCGGCGACGTGCAACCGCCGACGGTCGCACGACCGAGTGTTTCAAAATTGAACGATATTGCTCACCAAACACTATAGGGCAGAAAACGCCGTCCTGCGAGTATAGGTGTTGCCCCGCATCGCCATCCTGGCGGGGCGATAAGAGCTCTTCGGGACTTATAAACCTGCGGACAAGCCATACCCGCAAGAGCTCCTATCGCTCCACCGTGAGAATGCGCTCGCCAGCACGCAGCACGCAAATAAGCTACTTCTCTACCAGATTCCCAGCACGTGTTGCATTCCCAAACTCATGCACGCAATGCCAATCCAGCAGCAAAAGCCCAATGCGATGGGCTTGCCGCCCTTTTTGACCAGCTCGACGATATCGGTATTAAAACCAATAGCCGCCATGGCCATCACGATAAAGAACTTTGACAGCTCCTTGATGGGCGCCGTGATGGACACAGGAAGCTGAAACACCGTGGTGATCACGCTCGCCAGCACAAAGAACAGCACAAACATGGGAAACGCGCGTTTGAGGGAGAACGTGCTTTTGGCGTCGCCGCCGGCCTTGCGCGCCAGATGCATCTGCCAGCAAGCAAGCGCCAGCGTGATGGGAATGATGGCCAGCGTCCTGGTGAGCTTGACCACTGTGGCGCTCTCGAGCACATTGGCGCCGGGATGCATACTGTCCCAGGCACTCGCCGCAGCCGTTACGGACGAGGTGTCGTTGATGGCGGTGCCGGCAAACAGGCCAAAGCCCTCGTTGGTCAGCCCGAGCATGCCGCCGAGCGTCGGAAACACGAGCGCCGCGATAACGTTAAACAGGAAGATGACCGAAATGGCCTGGGCAATCTCGCGATCGTCGGCATCGATGACGGGTGCGGTCGCGGCGATGGCAGAACCGCCGCAAATCGACGAACCCACACCCACAAGCGTCGCGATCTTGCCCGGCACGTTCATGACGCGGCAGAGCACAAAGGCGATGACAAGCGAGGTCGAAATTGTCGCCACGATAATCGGCAGCGACTGGGCGCCCTTGGACAGAATCTGGGAGAGGTTCATGCCAAAGCCAAGCAGGATAACCGCGTACTGCAAGACTTTTTTGGACGTATAGGTGACGCCGGCGGCGAGCTGTTCGCGACGATTCTTGGGAAAGACGAGTGCCAGGACCATGCCAAAGAGGATGGCAAATACCGGCCCACCGACCACCTCAATCTGTTTGCCGAGCAACGTCGCGGGGATAGCGATGATCAGGCAGAACAAGACGCCTTTCCAGCGCTCGCGTACGATATTTGCCAGTTGCATATGGGACTCCTTCTTTCTATTTCACGTTTGCGACGGCTTATGATACGGCAACATTGAGCGCAGCCTTGCGCAAACACAGACTAAGATGCCGCAATAGTTCTCGGGCAACAGCCGAATTACCCACCGCGGAGAGCTGATTCGCGGCATAATTAACAACTGACATATGAGTTTGATAGAACAGTTGCGAGGCGCTATGGAAGAATCGATGCACGTCGGCGAGCAGGAAACGAGCCTACAGGACCAGTCCTACCACACCATTCGACGCAAAATCGTCTACCTGGACTACAAGCCGGGCGAAAAGCTGGGCGTCAAGCAACTTTGCGACGACCTGGATATGGGGCGCACCCCTGTGCGCGAGGCACTGGTGCGTCTGGCGCAGGAAGGCCTGGTGCGCACCGTGCCCCAAAGCGGCACCTACGTCTCACCCATCAACCTCACCCTTGCCGAGAGTGCCTGTTACATCCGCGAACATCTGGAAAAGCAGGTAATCGTGGAATGCTGTGCGCGCGCCACGTCGGCCGGCATCGAGCAGCTCGACCGCGCCATCGTGCTGCAGGAAAAGGCCATGGCCGAAGAGGATCGCATCGGCTTCTTTTTGAGCGACAACCTCATGCATCACATGATTTTTAGCATCGCATGTCGCAGCACCGTGTGGTCGTGGCTCGAAGAGACCAATGCCGACCTGGAGCGCTTCCGCTGGCTGCGCGCCGCCACGCAGGTTCTCGACAATCAGGACATCGTGAACGAGCACAAGCAGATTCGCCGCGCTATCGCCGGTCGCGACCCCATCGAAGCGAGCTTTTTGGTCAGCAAGCACCTGCATATGATGTTCCGCAACCAGACCGAGGTTCTGGACCAGTTCCCCGAGTACTTCGAGACCAGCAAGCTCCGCTAACCTGCCAAAAAGGGACAGGTTCATTTTGGCAGGTTTTATCTGGTCAAATGCAAAAAAGCTCGGCTCCGTCTTGATGCGGAGCCGGGCCTTAGTCGTTACAGCGCGCCAACAACGGGTCGCTCGATGTCAGTCGCCAGCAGCGAGCGGGCCGCATTTGCGCCAAGGTGACGTGAAATGAGAGGGCGCTGACCTTCTGGTCGCGCCCTCGAAATTGAACGTCAGATTGGCGTGAATGCGGCACGCGCAGCGTCAAGCAGTTCCGGCGTTTGGCAAAACGCCGGAACATCCGCTACTCTACCGTGACGCTCTTGGCCAGGTTACGGGGCTGGTCGACGTCGCAGCCGCGCAGGATGGCAACCTCGCGGGCGAGCAGCTGCAGCGGGACGCTCGCCGTGATGGGGCTGAACACGTCGCGGACGGCCGGCACGCGAATGATGCAGTCGGCAATCTTGTTGATTTCCTCGTCGCCCTCGGTAGCAACGACGATGACCTTGGCGCCGCGCGCCTTGCACTCCATGAGGTTCGACACGGTCTTGTCGTAGGTGGCACTCTTGGTGGCCACGGCGATGACAGGGAAGCCCGGGTCGATCAAGGCAATGGGGCCGTGCTTCATCTCGCCGGCGGCGTAGGCCTCGGCGTGCAGGTAGCTGACCTCTTTGAGCTTGAGCGCGCCCTCGTAGGAAATAGCGGCACCCATGCCACGGCCCACGAACAGCGCCGACTGCGCGTCCTTGCACAGCAGGGCAGCCTCATGAACGGCCTCGGTTTGGGTATCCAAAATCCACTGGATCTGCTCGGCCGTATCGGAAAGCTCGCGGAACAGCATGCGCGCCTGCTTGGTGGTCAAGCGGTACTTGACCTGCGCCAGTAGCAGGGCCAAAAGCGTGAGGCTCACGACCTGGCCGATAAAGCTCTTGGTCGAGGCGACCGCGATCTCCTTGTTGGCCTTGGTGTAGATTACGCCGTCGCTCTCACGCGCCACGGGGCTACCCACCACGTTGGTGATGCCGAAGACCTTGGCACCCTTGATGCGCGCGTCGCGAATGGCAGCAAGGGTATCGGCCGTCTCGCCCGACTGGGACACGGCAACGACGAGCGTCGTCGGCGTAATGATGGGGTTGCGATAACGGAACTCGCTGGCCGCCTCAACCTCAGTGGGGATGCGAGCCCAGCCCTCGATAAGGTTCTTGGCAATGAGACCGGCGTGGTAGCTGGTGCCGCAGGCGATCACGTAGACGCGGTCGATATCGTTGAGCTCCTCGAGCGAAAGGCCCAGCTCGTCAATATCGAGCTCGCCAGCAGGCGTCATGCGGCCCACCAGGGTATCGCGTACGACACGAGGCTGCTCATGAATCTCCTTGAGCATAAAGTCGGGGTAGCCACCCTTTTCGGCCATGTCCAGATCCCAGTCGATATGGGTGACCTTGGGCTCAATCACATTACCGGTCTCGTCGGTGTACTCGACGCCTGCGGGCGTGAGCTTTGCAAACTGACCGTCCTCGAGCACCACGACATCGCGGGTGGCGTCGATAAGCGCGATGACATCGGAAGCAACATAGGAGCCGGTCTCGCCCGCGCCGACCACGATCGGGGAATCCTTGCGGGCCACGGCGATCACGCCGGGCTCGTCAGCGCACACGGCGGCCAGACCATAGGCACCGACCACGTGGGTGCACGCCTCGCGCACGGAGGCCATCAGGTCGTGCGTCTCGGCATAAGCCTCTTCGATCAGATGCGCGAAGACCTCGGTATCGGTCTCGCTCTTAAAGTGGTGGCCGCGACCCTCCAGCTCTTCGCGCAGCTCGGCGAAGTTCTCGATGATGCCGTTGTGGACGATGGCGATACGACCGTCGCAGCTGGTGTGGGGGTGAGCGTTAACGACGGAGGGCTTGCCGTGGGTGGCCCAACGGGTGTGGCCGATACCGCAGGTAGCGTCGCTGTCGATGTTGGAAAGCTCGCTCTCCAAGCCCGCGACCTTGCCCACGCGGCGGATGACGTCGAGGTGCGCCGCGGCGCCCTCGCCCACCTCGAGCGCGACGCCCGAGGAGTCATAGCCGCGATACTCCATACGCTTGAGGCCCGTGACCAGGATGTTCTTTGCAATATCAGAGCCGGTGTAGCCGACGATTCCGCACATAAGATAAATCCCTTCGTTCGCGTGACTGCAAGACGTCCACGCACAAAGGGCGCTGAGACGTACAACGTTCGAGTATTGTACTCACGCAAACGCAAGCTGATATACCAGAAGTGGTATCTCAACTTAGATACCACTCGATGCACACACGTCCAGCCGGTCCAAACCACCACAAAGGTACCTGCCCCCTTCGTGGTGGTCGCGCTGGCAACAGCGTTTCCCCAGATAAAACCTGCCAAAATAAACCTGTCCCTTTTTGGAAGGTTTGGGATGCTACAATCTGGCTTGTACTTGAAACGCATCAAAGGGGCCGCTATGGCAAAGGTAAAAATCAGCGACGTCGCGCGCGAGGCCGGGGTTTCGTTGGGCACGGTTTCCAACGCGCTCAACCACCCCGAAAAGCTGCGCCCCGAGACCCTCAAGCTCATCAACGAGACCATCAATCGCCTTGGCTACCTGCCCAACCAAAGCGCCCGTCAGCTCGCGGGCGGCGCCACCAAGTCCTTTGGCCTGGTGCTCCCCCGTCTCGATCACGGCTTTTCGCTCCAAATCGCCAGCGGCGCCCACAACGAGGCCCGCAAGCACGGCTACGACTTGCTCATCGCCAACGCCGATAACGACGATATTCTCGAGGACCATTACCTGCGCTACTTCATGGGCACCCAGATGTCCGGCGTCATGGTTCAGCCCATGGCATCCCCCGACTGGCACCCCGCCATGACCAAGATGCCCGTGCCGATCGTCCATCTGGACATCCATTGCTCCGAGCCCGGCTACTACGTAGCGGCCGACAACGAGGCCCAGGGTCGCATCATTGCCGAACTTGCTATCGCCCGCGGCGCGCACCATATTGTCGTCGTCGGCCGAGCAGCATTTATGCAGCTCACCCTGCGCGTCCTTGGCATTCATAAGGCGCTCGCCCTGCACCCCGATATCAAGATCGAAGTCATCGACGCCGGCGAATGGAATACCGCTGCCGACGGCTACGGCATCGGTGCCCAAATCGCCGAGCGCCCCGCGGACGAACGTCCCGATTTTGTCGTCGGCCTGACCGATGTTTTGGCCTCGGGCGTCGTTTCGGCACTGGTCGACAAGGGCATCTCTGTCCCCGGGCAAGTACGCGTGGCCGGATGCGACGGCAACCCGCTCGCTTGGAGCGGATCGGTCCCGCTCACTACGGTAGCGCCCCCGGGCTACGAGATTGGCCGCAAGGGTGTCCAACTGCTGATGGAGCAAATCGAGAACAAGGCCCCGGCAAAGATCAAGCATATCCGTGTCGGCTCCGCAGCGCGTACCGTCACCGCAGTCGCCGCCGAGGATATCAACCGCCAAGAACTGGTACGTCCGTTCCTACTGGAACGCGCCAGCACCCAGGCAAGCAGCCAGACCGACGCCACGGCCATCAACCTCGGTGCGTATCTATAGCACGCCCGCGAGTATGCTAAGTCGCCGCTTAAGCAAAAGGGGCCCGACCATTGCCGGACCCCTTTTGCTTAAGCGCAAACGTGAGCAATCGCTCGTTTCAACGCCGCAATTTTCTAGCGCACAGTCTTGATTGCCGCCGCCAGGTCGAACAACGTATCGAGCACGGCCTCGCAGCCATCCACCACGTCCTGCGGCAGCGGCACAATATCGGGGACGGCAAAGACGTGGCAGCCGGCCGTGATGCCCGAGACGCAACCATTGCGCGAATCCTCGACCACGGCACATTCCTCGGGAGCAAAGCCCGCGCGCTCGCAGGCGAGCAGATACATCTCGGGGTCGGGCTTGCCGTGCACGACGTCCTCGCCACACGTTACCGTTTCAAACTTGTCAAAAAGACCGACCATCTTAAGGTTGCGCTCGGCCGTAACGAGGCGCGACGACGTCGCTAGACCCACGTGATAGCCCGCAGCCAGCAGCTCGTCTAGGCACTCGGCGGCACCGGCCTTAAGTTCCAGTTCGGTCTTGACCATCTCGTCGCGAATCTCCTTGTGGCGACGATAGATCGCCTCGGTGGTTTCATGGCTGCCGTAATGCTCATCAAGGATGTCCATAACATCGGGCAGCGTGCGGCCGATAAACTGATGGATCAGCGCTTCATCAATCGCGAGCCCCAGCTCAGCGGCGCCTGCCTTCCAGGCCTTAATCCCCAAACGCTCGGTATCGACCAGCGTTCCATCCATGTCAAAAATAACAGCCTTGATCATATCGGTCCCCCATCGACTCTCGCTGTCGCGTTGCTGCAACTCTACCGCATTTGGCAACTTGTATATAACGTATATACCATATTGCACTTTCGTTACACAGATAGAAGTCTTATGGCAAGTAACGCATTAGGATTATAGTTTTCGATCGAGTACTCAACGATAAGGAACGTTTCATGATTTTAGACACCACGGCACCCGTAGAGGAGCTTCAAGACAAGCTATCGGCGCTCGAGCAGCTGCTTTTGGCATACGGGCGCGTGGCTATCGGGTTTTCCGGCGGCGTTGACAGCAGCTTTTTGGCCGCCGTATGCGCCCGCGTCATGCCTACCAATACTCTTCTCGTCCATCTCACCACGCCGCTCATCGGCACGCCCGAGCAGGCTTCGTTTGAGCAGTCCGTTGATGGGCAGGCCAATGAGGGGCCGCATTTTAAGCTCCCCGTGCTCAATCTTTCGGTGGATCAGCTGCAGCTCCCCCAAGTAGCCTGCAACGATGCTAATCGCTGCTACCACTGCAAGCACGCCGGCTTTACCGCCATCGTCAACCACGCCAAGTCGCTCGGCTTTCCCACCGTCATCGATGGCAGCAATGCAAGCGATCGCGGTGACTACCGCCCCGGCATGCGTGCGGCAGAAGAGCTCGGCGTACGCTCACCCCTTATGGAGGTCGGCTTTACCAAGGACGAAGAGCGCGAGCTGCTGCGCGCATGGGGCTATCCCGTTTGGAACCTGCCGGCGGGAGCATGTCTTGCCACCCGCGTCCCCACGGGCGAGGAGCTTACGCGCGAGAAGGTCGATTTAATCCGCGCCTGCGAGGATTACCTGCACGATCTTGATCTGGCACAGGTACGCGCGCGCTTGATCGGTGGCTGCATGCATATCGAAGCCGCACCCGCAGATGTCGCCAAGATTGCCACCCTCGGCGGTGCCGCCGTCGACGACAAGAGCAAGACCCCGCTGCCCGCCGCCATCGAGTCCGCGCTGCGCGAGTTGGGCTGCGACCATATCTCCCCCGAGGTCACCCCCTACATTCACGGCAACATGAACCTTTAGGTTACGCCGTTTTACAAACGGCGTAACTGCTCGGCGCTGCGCAGGCCCCGGGCACGGCAATCTGACGTTCAACTTCACGGGCGCGACCAAAAGGTCAGCGCCCGCTTGTTTCACGTCACCTTACCGCACCCGGAGCCTGCTCGCTCGCATATGCTCAACCTGGGCTGCGTTAACTGACCTACCAAAAAGGGACAGGTTTATTTTGGCAGGTTTTATCCGGGGAAATATCGCAAGACAATCGCCCCTCCAGCACCCATCTGGCCTCGAGAGACACTAGAGAGGCGACCCGGCTGCATCTACTTCTTCCGATATCGGCGGTTGCGGCTCGTCGATGAGCCCATTACTTCGATGAGTCCTTTATCCGCCATTTTTGGCAGATGGTAACGGACAGACGAAATTCTGACCCCCGATGCAACCGCTATTTCTCGCGCCGTCATATCCACTTCGGCGCTGAGAGCCTCCAGGATCCTATCCGCCGTCGAAGCTGACGATTCTCTGTTCATATCGATAATTTCAAACGTGTCTTTGCCGCATTTTGACAGGACATGTTTATCCACAAGGTCCCCGCAGATCAGGCGAATGTCATCCGAATCCCACTTCAGGGCCTCTCGTATTTTTTGAACATCGCATACGCACCTATGCTCCCGCATAAACATGAGCAGTGTTTCCTCGCGATCCGTCAGCTCGGTGCCCACATGACTCTGAATCCACGTACGGTTTTCAGCAAGCTCCGCCCCGTGCCGGGAAAGCAGCACCGTAAACGAATCGGCCTTAACGATAAATTTCGGCCTGCCAAGCGAACGAGACTCCATCTCGCGAATCATAGCCGGGATACCAGATCCCTGGCTTTCCGCAACGGCCCCCTCGGCATGCTCTAACGGCGTCGCCCCCATTAGGCTCATGAGCTTTGGGTTTCGGCAGCGCGATTCCCCGTCTGCAAGATTGTCCACCGTCTTTCCGCCCCAAAGCCCGCCAGGGTTTTTGATCTCTATTCTGTCTGGATAGATATCGACACTCACGGCCTGCCCCACAAACATGGGCGAATATTCTCGATGGATGCAGGCATTTGCCAAGGCCTCGCGCAAAACCTCCTGGGGAACTTCCCAATCCTCCCTTCTGCCGGCGCCTTGCACTATCGTCGCTTTGCGCAAGTTTCGTCCAATCGCGGCAAGGGCATCTTCGATGCAAGCCGGAATCGGGCCATCGCACAACTGGCGGTCAATAAACCGGGGTTGCCCGGGTGCAGATTTTTCCACATCGGAATGAACGGCGACATCGATCATCAGTTTGGGATAGAACTGCTGGGGGTAAATTCCCGCCGACAGAAGCCCCGCGAGCTTCACGGCACCATCCTTTGTAGTGATATTGAGTCTGACCAGCTGCTTTTCCAGCGTATCGGCCCCGCGCAAAACGCGCGGGGTCTGCAGCCGGCGATTTGCGATAATAGACCGCACGACATCTGGATCCAAATCCTCGACCGTTGCCTCCGAAACCACCGTGCCGTCTGCATCGCTCGGAAGCAACGCACTCTGCAGCTCATATAGCTCAGCGGGTGACATCTTGATATCTTTATCATCCACGCGCTTGTAGCTACCGTTCTGCACGCCGCGCGCGCCGATATAGCAAGGCTTCGCTTTAAGCTCAAGTTCAAAGATGCGCACCAGAAGCACCTGGAGCCCGTCGACCTCGCCTCGATCAAGCTCGTACCGCGGCGCATGGGTCACCACTGCCGCTGAGCCTCCGTCTCCGATACCCGAAACAAACTGATCGCGCACCCTATCGATAGCAAAGTTAGCCGAAGGAACAAATCCTTCGGCTTCGTTCAGGCCCAAAATAATGAGCCCACCCGCAGTGTTCGCAAAAGCGCTCACTGTCTCCCATACGTCTGCGCTCAATTTATTCGTGCAGGCTTTAACTTCTACCGATGCGTCATCAGTCCCCCGCCTGCGAAGGCGCTCAACGATAAGGCCAAGAGGTTCATCCAGCAGCATCGGAATTCCGTCTCTCTAAAACGATAGATTTATCTCTCTAAAGTATAGTATATCTCTCTAACTTTAGAGAGATAGGCATCTTATTTTAGAGAGAAATTTAGAGAGATGCATCAAATTCACTGCTAGATTTCCTAATGTTATCTCTTTAACTGACCTTCTCTTTAAAGAGATATTTAGAGAGACGAGCGCAATCTCTCTAATCAAGGGCTCCACTCTTTAAGGTGCACACTTCCTAACCGTACCCTATGTTGCGGTGAAATAACTCACGATTAGCCTGCCAAAAAGGGACAGGTTTATTTTGGTAGGTTTTATCTGGGGAAACTCCGAATAGCCCCGCATGCATAACCGCTGCAGCTCCATATGAGGCAAATGAACCAGCAGCGTTTGCCCAAAATCTTGAGTATTTGTTCGATAGAACGGCCCCTGCCGGCTCCTGCTAGACTGGTAGATTCCCAACCGTCCATCCAGGAGCCTCAATGTCGCGCAAGCCCGCCTACAAGCAAGTACTTTCCATCGGCACCGCCGTGGTGCTCGGGTTTGCGCTGTTTACGGGATCGCTCGACGGAGCGCCCAAGTTGCTGTCGCCGCAAAGCGATGAGCGGGCGGTAGCTCTGGCCGAGAAACAAAACGAAAGTCCCAGCCGCACCGACGACGAGGCGGACCTGGTCGCTCGGCTCGAATCGGGAACGGCGAGCGCGGAGGACCCTCAAAACAGCCAGGACTCTGGCGATGGCTCCGATTCCGCCGCGACCGACACCGATGACGACGTTTCCGCGGACAGTGCCGCCACCCCCATCGACGAGGTCGAAAACCCCGACCTCAACCGCGCGCGCGGTGTTTATCTCAGCAGCATTCCCGACTACGCCGGCAACCCCTACGTTGCCCTTCGCGCCGACAGCACGCACCCGCTCGGCACACCGTCATTCACGCTCGATGAATACGAGCGCGCCACCGAAGAGGGCTGCTTTAAGAAGTTCTCCAAGCTCGACAGCCTGGGCCGCACCCGCAAAGCACTCGCCTGCGTGGGCCCCGAATCACTCGGTCAAGGCGAGCGCGGCGATATCTCGCGTATCCATCCTGCCGGTTGGCACCAGCAGCGCTACGACTTTATTCCGGGCCAGAGCCTCTACAACCGCTGCCACCTTATCGCCTGGTCGCTCTGCGGCGAAAACGCCAACCGCAAAAAACTCCTCACCGGCACGCGCTATCTCAACGAAACGGGCATGCTGCCGTTTGAGGAGCAGATTCTCGGCTACATCCGCGACACGGGCAACCATGTGCTCTACCGCGTCACGCCCATGTATAACGAAGAGGAACTTGTCTGCCGCGGCGCGCGCCTTGAGGCGCAATCGGTCGAGGACCACGGCAAGACCCTGTGCTTCCACGTGTACTGCTATAACCTACAGCCGCACGTGCAGATCGACTACGCCACCGGCCGCAACCAGGCATCCGGAGACTAATGCCGGCCGCGCTGCCCGTAACCAAAAAAAATGATCCGTTTTCCTCCGTCCCAAAGGATCAAATAGGGCCGCCCCGGTTACCCAAGGCGGCCCTTTCGTCAGCACCTACATTGCAGGCAAAATCACACGCTACTTGGCGCGACCCTCCTCATAGCGCTCGACCAGCTTGGCCTGAACGTCATAAGGCACCTGCTCATAGCCTGCGGGCTTCATGGTAAAGTCGCCCGTGCCGCGCGTGATAGAGCGTAGGCGCGTCGAATAATCCGTCAGTTCTGCCAGCGGCGCCTGGGCAATGACCACGGTATCGCCGCGCTCATCGGTCTCCATACCCGTCACGCGACCGCGCGAGGCCGAGATGTCGCCCATCACGGCGCCGGCGTAGCTCTCGGGAATAGTCACCGTGATTTCCTCGATGGGCTCCAGCACCACCGGGTCGGCATCGGCACATGCCTTGCGCAGGCCGATGCGAGCCGCCGCGCGGAACGCCATCTCGTTGGAGTCGACGCTGTGATACGAGCCGTCGTACACAGCCACGCGAATGCCCGTGAGCGGATAGCCGGCAATGATGCCGTCCTTCATGGTCTCCTGGACGCCCTTGTCCACGGCGGGGATCAGCGAGCGCGGAATGCGGCCGCCCACGACCTCGTCCACAAACTCATAGCCATCGCTCGTGCCGTCGGGCCCAATGAGCGGCTCCACGCGCAGCCAGCAGTCGCCGTACTGACCGGCGCCGCCGGTCTGCTTCTTATGGCGGCCCTGGGCACTTGCCGTACGGCGAATGGTCTCGCGATACGGAATGCGGATCGGCACGCTCTTGGCTACGACCTTGGTGCGATCCTCCAAACGATTGAGCAGCACCGAAACCTGCGCCTCACCAACGGCGGAGATAATGGTCTGGCCGGTCTCCTCGTCGCGGTCGATGCTCATGGTCGGATCGGCCTTGCAGGCCTTCTCGATAAACGTGTAGAGCTTCTCTTCGTCGCCGCGATTCTCGGCCTCGATGGCAATGCGGTACTGCGAGTTGGGGAACTTAAACGCCGCAGCCTCGACCTTGCCGGTAATCGAGAGCGTATCGCCCGTCTCGGCCGCCAGCTTGGGTGCCACGATAATGTCGCCGGCATAGGCGTGACCGACCTCGGTCATGTCGCGGCCGCACATCACATACAGGTGAGCCAGACGGTCGCCCTTGCGGGTACGCGCGTTGATCAGCTCAAGACCCGGCTCAAGCGTACCCGTCAGCACCTTGATAAAGCTGATGCGACCCTGCTGCGGATCGGCCAGGGTCTTAAACACAAACGCCACCGGACGGTCATCGTCGCTCGAAATCTTGAGCGAATCGCCGTCGATAAGCGGCATCTCGCCGTAGTCGGTCGGCGCCGGGAAGTACGTCGCGATGTCGTCCATCAGCGAGTTGACGCCCTGCTCCTTAATGCAATCGCCCGCAAAGACCGGCACAAAGATGCGCTCGGCAATCGCCTTCGACAGCAAGCCCTCAAGCTCCTCTTGCGTCAGTGTCTCCTCGCCTTCCAGGTACTTCATCATCAGCTCATCGTCGGCCTCGGCCACCAACTCGCACAGATGGTCATGGGCCTCCTCGGCCTGGGCACGATACTCCTCGGGAATCTCCGACTCAACGGCTTCGGTGCCGTTGCAATGGCGCGCCTTCATGCGCACCAGGTCGATGATGCCGTCAAAGTCCTCGCCCTCGCCCCAGGGAAGGGTCACGGCGCCCAGGCGCGTGCCAAAGCGCTCCTGCAGCAGGTCCATCGTGGTCGCAAAGCTGGCCTCGGAGCGCGACAGGCGGTTTACGAACACCGCACGCGCCAGGCGCAGGTCCTCGGCGGCATACCAGAGCTTAACCGTCGTAGGCTGCGGGCCGGCCTCGGCGTCGACCACAAACAGAGCCGTCTCGCAGACGCTCATCGCGGCAAAGGCGTCGCCGATAAAATCGGGGTAGCACGGGGCATCGAGCACATTGATGCGCGCGCCCTTCCAGTCGATTGGCGCAATGGTCGTCGAGATGGAAAATGAACGCTTGACCTCTTCAGGGTCATAGTCGAGCGTAGGCTTGGTGCCGTCGTGGCCGCCCAGGCGGGCGGTCTTGCCGGAAAGGTGGAGCATGGCCTCGGCGAGTGAAGTCTTGCCCACCCCGCCTTGGCCTACGAGCACCACGTTCCTTACGTTACCGGTCTTGGGAGCACCCATGATGACCTCCTTGCAGGGCCGCGCGCATTGCGCGACGCCAACGGGGAGAGTTCGCGGTCGGTGCCATCCCGGGAGCAGCATGGTCGGCAGCCGAGCCGACTCACCCTCCAAATGTCCTATGCCACCACCCTACCCTCACGGGCGACCGTCCATGCACACCTTTCGGCACACGTATGAATACAGGCGGCGAGAGGAAGAGACAAGCTTGTGAGGCGATTATTGAACCCCGTCGATGCAAACAAAAAGCCGCCACAGACCGTAAGACCTGCGGCGGCTTCGCCTCAATTAATAGTTGAGTAAATACCTGAGCCTATCCCTCGATACGGCTCAAGAACTCACGGGTGCGCTGCTCGCGTGGATGGTCGATGACCTGCTCGGCAGGACCCTCCTCGACAATACGACCGCCGTCCATAAAGACCACGCGGTCGGCAACATCGCGCGCAAACTGCATCGCATGGGTCACGATCACCATCGTCATATTCTGCGCCGCAAGGTCTTTAATGACACGCAGTACCTCGGCCGTCAGCTCGGGATCGAGTGCCGAGGTCGGCTCGTCAAAGAACAGGATCTCCGGATCGAGCGCCAAGGCGCGGGCGATACTCACACGCTGTTGCTGGCCGCCCGAAAGCTCACATGGCACCTTGTTCTCGTTGCCCGTAAGCCCCATCTGCGCGATCAACTCGCGCGCACGAGCTTCCGCCTGCTCGCGCGGGCGCTTAAGCACGCGGATCGGCGCGTCGATGATGTTTTTCATCACGGTATAGTGCGGGAACAGGTTGTAATTTTGGAACACCAGGCCGAATCGCGAGCGTGCCCGCTTGGGCACATCGCCCTTCGCATAGACCGCGCCCGAGCCCGCATCCGTCGCAACGGCAAGGCCACCAAACGAGAGCGAGCCTCCGTCGAGTGTCTCGAGCAGCGTGGCACACCGCAGCAGCGTGGACTTGCCGCCACCCGAAGGCCCGATAATCGCCACGACCTCGCCACGCTTGACCTCGAGCGAGATATCCTTGAGCACCTCATTGCCGCCAAACGCCTTGCGCGCGCTTTCGATTTTCATCACTGAGTTAGTCATGATAATAGTCCAGCTTCTTTTCGGCGGCGCCCAGCAGCATCTCGACCACAAAGTTAAAGATCCAGTAGATCAGAGCCGCGATCGCAAACGGCACCATGCTCACCTGCGAGGCGACCAGCGCCTTGGCCGTCGAGAACATCTCACCCACGCCAATGGCAAACGCCAGCGACGTGTCCTTGACCAGCGTGATGATCTCGTTGCCCATCGCCGGCAGAATACGCTTGGCGACCTGCGGCATCACGATATACAGAAACGTCTGCATGCGCGAATAGCCCAGCACCTCGGCTGCCTCGTATTGACCGCGCGGAATGGACTGCAGGCCCGAGCGATAGATCTCGGCAAAGTAACCGGCGTAGTTGATGATGAACGCTACGACGCACGCCGTCCACTTGGAATCGGGCGTGAGCGAAATGCCGAACACGTAGTACGGGGCAAAGTAGATGGCAAACATCTGCAGCATGAGCGGCGTACCGCGCATGACCGAAATGTAGATGCGCGCAATCCAGCGGAGCGGCGCAATTTTGCTCATGCGCATAAACGCCACGGGGATTCCCAGCGGAATCGACCCCAGCAGCGTCAGCACAAACAACTGCAAACTGACCAAGAATCCCTGGCCAAGCATTTGCATCATGACCTGAATAGACATTACTTGAGCACCCAATTATCGAAAGATAGACCATAGCTTGAATACTTGTCGCACAGGTCCTTAACCGTGCCGTCCTCGTAGAGCGCCTTGAGCGACTCGGTCACGGCGTCGGCCGACTTGGTGTCGCCCTTCTTAAAGCCGACGGCGTAGTGCTCGCTGGACAGCGGCTCATCAAGCTGCGTATAAGCATCGGGCTTGGCGGCAAGCTGATACTGGGCAATCGAAAGGTCGCAAGCCACGGCATCGACCGCGCCGCTCTCGAGCTGCATAAAGGCCGTGTTGTACTCGCCGATCGTGTCGAGCGTGGCAAACGTCGCCGCCAGATCCTTCTGGTCACCCTCAAGCACATCCTGCGCAGCGGAATCGGTCTGGGTAATCACGGTCTTGCCGGCAAGATCGTCCCAGCTCTTGATGCCTGCATCCTTCTTTACCACCAGCACCTGCTCGTTGAGCATGTACGGCTCGGAGAACGTGTAGTCGTCCTCGCGGCCCTCCATGGTAAAGCCGTTCCAGATGCAGTTGATGGCGCCCGAGTTAAGCAGCGTATCCTTGGCATCCCAGTCGATGGCCTCGTATTTGACCTCCCAGCCCTGCTTATCGGCAACAGCCTTGGCCAGATCGAGATCAAAGCCGGTGTACTCGCCATCGTCGCCCACAAAGCCGTACGGAGGATAGGACTTATCAAAGCCCACCACGAGCTTCTTGGACTCCGCAGCGCCCTTCACATCCTTGGCCGCGGCAGAGCCAGCAGCGGAGCCCTTGCCGGCACCACCGCCGCAACCGACAAGACCAAGGCCAAGCACCGTGGCGAGCGAGCCGGCTAGACCAACAAACTGACGACGAGACATATCGGTGTTCATGGTATCCCCCCTTGATGGCACTTTAGTTAAGTAAAGTGATTCGTGTAACGTCCAGAATCATACACTTTAGTGAGATGGAGTACAAGGGAGGGTTTGCCCGGCGTGGGCGGGGAGCGGCGCGTAATTAAGTTTCCTGCTCTACAGTCCTGCGCAAGACGGAAAGCACATTAAGTGCTTTCCTTTGCGTGCGGAACTCGCGATAAACTTAATTACGCGCCGCTCCCCGCCCACGCCGGGCAAACATCGTTGGACTTATCACTGACATGAAATAGGCGCTTGTATATCGTCCGCTAGCTTGGCACGGTACAATGCTTTCAGCTTTCAATTTGTAAATTAGTGGGGTTAATTCATGGCAGAATCTCGTGCGGAGCGTAAGGCTCGTCGTGCTTTGATCGAGGCGGCTGAGGGGTCAGAGGAGAAAAAATCTTCTCAGAAATCCAAGTCGTCTCAGGACGCGAAGGGTAAGTCGGCCAAGGGCAAGGCTAAGGCCAAGCGTCCCGGCTCTCGTCGGAGCGAGGATAAGGCATCTCAGACTCGCTCCAAGCGCCCGTATAAGAATCCGGTTCCGTCTGCGCGCAAGGCCGTTGATCCCAAGTCTCCTTGTTCGATCATGAAAGCTTGCGGTGGGTGTACGGCGCTCAATCGTCCTTATAAGAAGCAGTTGGCGACCAAGCAGGCTGCTATGGAGGAGCTTTTTGCTGCTCTTTGCGAGCACGAGGGTATTAGCGTCGACCCCATTCGTGGTATGGGCGTCACCCTGGGCGACCCGGGTAAATATCCCGCGCCGCGTGGCTTTCGTCATAAGGCTGCCACTCCCTTTGCTCCCGGCAAGGAGGGTGCTGTCCGTTGCGGTTTCTTTGAGCGCGGCACGCACAAGATCGTTGCCGTACCCGAATGCCCCGTCGAGGCACCGGGTGCCCGTCAGATTCTCAACGGCATCGCACGCGAAGCTGAGCGGTTGCATATTCCCGCCTTTAATGAGGACAAGCATCTTGGTTTACTTCGCTATGCCGTCGTCCGCTGCGGTTGGCGTACCGACCAGGTCATGGTCACGCTCGTGACCGCTCAGCGCGACTTGCCGCATGCGCAGGAGTTCTTTGAGGCTGTCGCCGCACTCAATCCGCACATCGTCACCGTCGCCCAAAACATCAACGGACGTCCCGGCAACGCCATCCTCGGCGAGGAAACCCGCATTGTATATGGCGCCGAGTGCATGCGCGACCAGCTGCTCGGCTGCGAGTTCGATATCTCCCCCACCGCGTTCTACCAGACCAACCCGCAGCAGACCGAGCTGCTCTATCAGCTCGCGATTGACGGCATGGACCTGCAGCAGGGCGACGTACTCATGGATGCCTATTGCGGTAGCGGAACTATCGGCCTGTGCGCAGCTAAAGATGCCCAGAACAAGGGTATCGGCATTATGCTGCTCGGCGTTGAGCGCAACCCGGCGGGCATTGCCGACGCACGTCGCAATGCCGAGCTCAACGGCCTCACCCGCAGCGCTTGGTTTATGGCCGACGACGCCACCGACTACATCCTGGATGCCGCCGACAACAACGAACGCGTCGACGTTCTTTCCATCGACCCGCCGCGCGCCGGCTCCACGCCCGAGTTCCTCGAAGCTGCCTGCGCACTTAAGCCGCGCCGCATCACCTATATCAGCTGCAACCCCGTAACTCAAGAGCGCGACCTGCATCAGCTCCTCGACGGAGGCTATTGCCTGCTCAAGATCACGCCCGTCGACATGTTCCCTCACACCGACCACACCGAAACCGTAGCGGTCCTCGAACGCCGCTAACCAACCTCAGTAGATTTTTGGGACAAGAAAGGGGGCGACCCGTCTGGGCCGCCCCCCCCTTCGCTTGGTTTATAAATTCCGCTACATCCCATTGCGCAGATCGCACACGCCGGCTGCCGCCATCTCGCGCAGCAGCGTCTCGCGATCGCGCGTCACGATCAGATCCAACGGGAAGTGAATCTCGTCGAGCATCTTGCGAGCGTAATCGAGCTTACCAATTGCCATGCCAATGTGGGCATCGGTCGACACGCCAATGCCCACGCCCAGCTCGGCGCAGCGCTCGGCAATCTTGCGGCATACGGCCCAATGCTCAGTGTCGACACCGTGTTCAAGACTATGGTTGTTGATCTCGATAATCTTGTGCTTGGCCTTAGCTGCCAACAGCACCTCGTCGATATCGAACGGCACGCCCGAACGCCCCGTGTGACCCAGCATGAACACCTTGGGGTGCTCCAGGGCATTGATATACATCTCGGTCGTCTGGGCCAGCGTCGCGCCCTCAGCAATCTGCGGATTATGCACGCTTGCAACCAAATAATCCAAATTACGCGTAACCAAATCGAACAGTGAATGCTGACGGCTGTACGAATCGCCGGCGATATCGAGCGTGACAGGAGTGTCCTCGCCAAACAGGCTTCCGTCCAGCGAAACGATATCGGCCTCGGTACCACGCAGCACCAGCACGCCGCTCCAAATGCGCGGCCAGATATCCTGGTTGATAAAGAATTGGTAACTGCGCAGGTCATTGGGGCAAGCCGTAACCATAGAGCTCAGATGGTCGGCAGATCCGAGCACCTGCAGGCCACGCTCTGCCGCCCAGTACACATTCTCCTCAATGGTCGAATATGCATGCGCAGAGAACATCGTATGGGTATGAATGTCACAAGAAAGCAGGTAGGGCATCAGGTCTCCTTATCTGGCACGGCCGTCGCTTATATTCATTGTACGCATAGCCTTCGATAGTCGTAAAACCACTCCATCCCAAAGACACAACGTCCATGACAACGGGGTCCGGCTTAACACCAAACCCCGTTTCACGTAAAACATTGTAGGCAGAGCGCTTTACTTTTAACGATACTCGTCCGCCAACTGTTTCCAAGCGGGTAGCGAATTGACAATCGTTTCGTAACTCACGCAATAGCCCAGGCGGAACCAACCCGGCATACCAAAGCTGTCCGAGGGAACCGCAAGCAACTCATACTTCTTTGCGCGCTCGCAAAACGCATTCGCATCGGGCTCCAGCGCCTTCACCCACAGGTAGAATGCGCCATCCGGCTCAACATAGGTATAGCCGTAGTCCGCCAAGGCATCGGTGAGCGCCGTGCGGTTGCGAGCATAGGCCTCGACATCACTCGGCTCATCGATGCAATCGATAATCACGCGCTGGAAGAGCGCCGGTGCACATACAAAACCCAGCGTACGGGCAGCACCCGCAACAGCCGGCATCAGACGCGCAACCTGCGGATTGGTGTTGGGAACCAAGATCCAGCCCACGCGCTCACCAGGCAGCGACAGCGACTTGGAATACGAGTAGCACACGATGGTGTGCTCGTAGGTCGAGGGCACCCAAGGCACCTCGGCACCGTACACGATCTCGCGGTACGGCTCATCCGAGATGAGCATAATCGGATTCTCGGGATCGCGCTGAGCGTTGGCCTCGCGCAGAACATTGGCCAGTCGCGTCAGCGTGTCGTATGTATATACTGCACCGGTCGGATTGTTGGGAGAGTCGATGATGACGGCCGCCGTCTTATCGCTGATCGCCTTGAGCACGTTGTCCACGCTCAGCTGGAACGTATCTTCATCGGCGAGCGCCTCAACACACGTACAGCCGGCCTTCTCAATCCAAACGCGATACTCCGGAAAGTACGGGGCGATAACAATAACCTCGTCGCCCGGGTTCGTAACGGCGTTGAGCGTGCAGGTGAGCGAAGCCGCGGCACCCACCGTCATAAATACGTCTTTGCCCTCATAGCTCGTGCCAAAACGGCGGTTGAGCGATTCGGCCACAGCGGCACGACATTGCGGCAGGCCCGGTGCGGGCGTGTAGCCGTGCAGCTGATCGCTCGGCAGCTCCAGGGCCTTCTTAATGGACTCCGCCACAGCAGCGGGTGCCGGAACGCTCGGATTGCCCAGCGAAAAATCGAATACGTTTTCCGCACCGATCTGCGCCTTGCGCTCAAGGCCATAGCTAAAAATCTCACGGATGATGGAGCTTTCCGCACCGCGAGCATACATAGTTTCGTTGATCATCTGTTCCCCTTTCGCATAGGCGCTATTGTACGCTTTAGCCGAGCAAAGTGCCGCAGCAATGTTGATTGGGGACAGACTTAAATGCGTGGAAACGCTCATTTAAGTCTGTCCCCAATCAACAGACGGCCCCATATCGCTCAAAAGAAAAAGCCTCCGCAGGTTTCCCCGCGGAGGCTTTCGCCACAAAGACTATTTGTCGGCGTCGGTGTCGGCATCGACGACGGCATGGTCATCGTCAGCATCATCGGATGCGGCTTCGGCATCCTCCTGCATGGCCGCCTGCGCAAAGGCCGCGGCATCAGCCGCCAGCTCTTCCTCGCTCATACGAGGCGCACGCTTCTTGGTCGGCATGCCGGCCGCCTTGGCATTGCGCTCCTCCTTGGCCGCCAGGATATCGTCCTCGCGCTCAAGGTAGGCGTCCCACTCGTTGTCGAGCAGGGCGTTCACGGCGTCACCTTCGACGGTCTCGCGCTCAAGCAGCACCTTCGCCATCAGATCGAGCTGATCGCGACGGGCGTCCAGGATCTCGACCGCACGACGATGGGCCTCACGCATGATGCGCTGAACCTCGATATCGATGCGGCGCGCCGTCTCCTCGGAGTAATCCTGATGATCGGCGTAATCGCGACCGAGGAACACCTGATGTTGCGCCTCGCCAAACACTTGCGTGCCCAGCTCCTCGCTCATGCCCAGGCGCGTGACCATCTCGCGCGCCATCTTGGTTGCGCGCTCCAGATCGTTGCTCGCGCCCGACGTAATGTCATCGCACATGAGCTCCTCGGCAACGCGACCGCCCAAGAACACGGCGAGCTCGTCGAGCATCTCGTTCTTGGTCTTGAGGAAGTGGTCCTCCTGCGGAAGCTGCAGCGTGTAGCCCAGCGCCTGACCGCGGCTGACGATCGAGATCTTGTGGACCGGATCGGAGTGCTCCAGGATGTGGCCCACCAGGGCATGACCGCTCTCGTGGTAGGCAATTGTGGTGCGCTCGGCCTCGGTCATCACGCGACCCTTGCGCTGCGGTCCGGCAATCACGCGCTCCATCGATTCCTCGACCTCGTCCATCGAGATCACGGAACGATGACGGCGAGCGGCCAGCAGCGCAGACTCGTTGAGCAGATTTGCCAGATCGGCGCCGGTGAAGCCAACGGTCATCTGGGCGAGCTTCTCAAACTTAACGTCCTCGTCCATCGGCTTGTTCTCGGCATGCACGCGCAAGATCTGCTCGCGGCCCTTCACGTCCGGACGGTCGACCGTAACTTGACGGTCAAAACGACCGGGACGCAGCAGCGCCGGATCCAGAATGTCGGGGCGGTTGGTGGCGGCGATCAGGATGACCGACTCGCTTTCCTCAAAGCCGTCCATCTCGACCAGCAGCTGGTTGAGCGTCTGCTCGCGCTCGTCGTGGCCGCCGCCCAAGCCGGCTCCGCGCTGACGTCCCACGGCATCGATCTCATCGATGAAGATGATCGACGGGGCCTGGGACTTGGCCTCCTTAAAGAGGTCACGCACACGGCTGGCGCCGACACCTACGAACATCTCGACAAAGTCGGAAGCCGAGATGCTAAAGAACGGCACGCCCGCCTCGCCGGCAACGGCCTTGGCCAGCAGCGTTTTACCGGTGCCCGGAGGGCCAACCAGCAACACGCCACGCGGGATCTTGGCGCCCAGCTTGCGATAGCGATCCGGATCGCTCAAAAAGTCACGGATCTCCTCGAGCTCCTCGACTGCCTCGTCCACTCCGGCAACGTCTTCAAACTTGACCTTGGGGCGTGTGGCCTCGTTGGTCTTGGCGTTGGTCTTGCCAAACTGCATGTTCCTGTTGTTGGCGCCCATCATCTGGCGCATAAAGTAGAACATGATGGCGATAAGGGCGATCGTCGGAAGCACACTCATCGCCAAGTCGCCCCAAAAATCGGGATCGTTGGTGTTGACGATGTACTTGGTATCGGGGTGCTCCGCCATGAGCTCGGCAAGCGAATCGGAGCCGACATAGGTCGAAGAGAAGCTCTTGAGCTCGCTCGTATCGCCCTTGTCCTTTTTTGTCTTCCAGTAATGACCCGTCACGCTTCCGTCTTGAACCGTATAGGTCAGATCTTCGACGCGATCCTGCTTGATGGCGCTGACCATCTCGCTCGTCGCGAGCTTAACGGTATTGCTGGAGCTGGCAAAGCCGGAACCCATATTAAAGAAGGCATAGCCCAGAAGCGCGCAAGCCAAAAGAAAATACAGCCAGCCCGTACGCGTGGGCTTCTTGCCTCCGGGCATCCCCGGGATCTTTGGGTCCCGGGGAGTCTGGGAATTGTTGTCGTTACGGTCGTCGGGCATCTTACGAATAAACCTCCGGTTTCAAAATGCCCAGATACGGAAGGTTGCGATAGCGCTCGGCATAGTCGAGGCCGTAGCCCACCACAAAGGCATCGGGGCAATGGGTTCCAACATACTTGGGCGTGATGGCCGAGACGCGGTCCTCAACGTCCTTCCACAGGAAGGCGGCGACCTCCAGAGAAGCGGGCTTGCGGCTCTCGAGGTTCTTCATCAGATACTTGAGCGTCAGGCCCGAGTCCAGAATGTCCTCGACGATCAGCACGTCGCGACCGCGGATGTCGATATCCAGGTCCTTAATGATACGCACGATACCCGAGGACTTCACACCGTCGCCGTAGCTCGAAACAGCCATGAAATCGATGTTGGTCGGCAGCTCGATCTTACGCATCAGGTCGCCCATAAAGACCACGGCGCCGCGCAGGACCGCAATCAGCACCAGATCCTTACCCGCGTAGTCGCGCGTAATCTCCTCGCCCAGGCGAGAGACGATACCGTCGATATCCTCCTGCGTGAACAGAACCTTCTCGATATCCGGATGTTGAGAAGCCATGACAACCCTTTCTTGTGCTTATCGCCCACACACCGCCGTATGGACGCGAACTACACATTCTAGCAGCGCACGGGGTAAATTTACCAGCCCGTGCGCCATCAGCGCGGGAATACCGTCAACGTCGCACAGAATAGCAGGCGTGGGACGCTATTCCGCATCGACCACGCGGAGCAGATATGCCACGCGCGTTGCGGCCGTGCACTTAAAACGCTCGTCCGCGCGAACTCCGGCGACCCACACCACGGCACCCCCCGGCGCCGTCCTCACCATGGGCACGCCGGCGCGCTCGGAAACGGGAATGCGAGCCTCGCCTAGCAAATCGGATACTTTCTTGCTTCGGCCACTCATCCCTAACGGGCACATCACGTCTCCCGGCGCGGGACCGTCCACCCACAGGCGCGCCAATCGCGCCTCGGCAGGGATCTCGCCACGCGAGCCCGCCAGGATCCGCTCACTATCGCTGTCGGCAAAACCCAGGGCAGCCGCGTCTACCAAAGCTGTCACTTCCCCGGCAGCCGCAAGCTCACGGGCGCGGCGCACGATATCGCATCCCGGCTCAACAGCCATCGGTTCTGTGACCAGCATACGTCCCCCGCCCAACGGCAAACGACCGGGTACGGTAACCCAGTCCGCGACCAGGCCCTCGCGAGCCGCCGGCGCCTTAAACGCCAGCATGCCAAACTCAATGCGTGCGTCAATCCCCGCCGGAAGCGTGACCGAGCCGGTGCCCTCGGCAACGCAGGAAAGGACTCGCTCCACATGTCGCATCTCGGGACGAGCGTCCGGATCGATGCGCTTAATCGCCAGTCGCACGATGCGCCGCGCGATTACCACCTCGGCCGCAGCCAGGCGCCTGGCATCGAGCACCAGTGCGCCCGCTGCCTCTTTGCGCAAACAGCTTCGAAACGCCTGTGCCGAAAGCTGAGACAAAAACGCGTCCTCATCGCCCAAGATCTCGCAGGCGGCGCCAATCGTCTTGCAGACGCTCGCGTTGCGCTGCGCCACCACTGGCATTACTCGATGGCGCACGTAGTTTCGCAGATACGAGATATCCTCATTGCTCTCGTCTTCACGCCACGGCTGACCATGTACCTGTAGATAGCCCACGAGCTCGCCATGAGTTAGGTCGAGCAAGGGACGTACCACGATATTCCTCCGGCGAGGAATGCTCGATAGGCCAGCGGGCCCCGAACCCTTAATCGCGTTCATCAAAAACGTTTCCGCGCGATCCGAAGACGTGTGCGCGGTGCAGATACGAGCCGCCGTTCGCGGTGCCCCCGTCTGGGCGCAGAGCTCGCGAACATACCTCCGCGCCGCGGCATAGCGCACTTCGCGGGCCGCGGCCTCAATATTGCCCGACTCCCCATCAAAATAAGCGTGCTCCACGCACAGCGGTAAACCATATTTCGCGCAGAGCTCACGCACAAAGGCCTCGTCGCCATCGGACGCCTTGCCGCGCAGATGATGGTTTACATGCAGCACATGCAGGCGCTCGCGAGCAATGGGGGCAACACCGCGCCCGTCTTGGATATCCAGCTTTGATGTGCACGCCATAAGAAGCAGTGCCGTCGAGTCCGCGCCGCCTGATACCATGAGCACGACAGGAGCAGCCTGCTGCCTCGTTCGGGTCTCATCGACTGCCCCGGGCACGGCATGGTGTCCGTAATGCTGTGATACCGTAGGCATTTGCTTCCTCCTCTATTCGTCCGCACCCATTGTATCCTTTGGAATCTTATGTCTCGTCTGCACCTTCATATCCTTGGCAGCGGCTCAAAAGGCAACTGCGCGCTCATCGAAGGCCCCCGGGGGCTCATCATGATTGACGACGGTCTTTCTCGCCGCGAGACATTAAAGCGCATGGCAGAACTGGGACTCTCGGCAGACAACGTCTCGGCTCTTCTCATTACTCATGAGCATAGCGATCACATCAAGGGTCTCGATGTCTGGTGCAAGCACTGGCACGGTCCCCTCTTTGCCAGCAGGGGCACACTTTCGAGCAAAGAAAATCTTTCGCATCTGCCTGTCGAGGAATTCGACCCCGGTGACACCCTATCCATTGCCGGCATCCACGTGCAAACCTACTCAACATCACACGATGTCATAAATCCAATCGGCTTTCGATTCGACGCCCTCGATGATTCCATCGGCTTTGCTACCGACACCGGAGAGCTATCGAGCCAAGCCATGAACACCCTCAAAGATTGTCGAGTCCTCGCGCTCGAAAGCAACCACGATGTGACCATGCTGCGCGAGGGAGAATATCCCCGCTTTCTTCAGGAGCGCATCCTGTCTGCAAGGGGACACCTCTCCAACGGCCAAGCCGCCGAAGCCGCGCGCGAACTTGTTACCGATCGCACCGAACAGCTCATTGCCATGCATATCAGCCAAGACAACAATCGTCCGAGCCTTACCGTCAAAAGCTATGCCAAAGCTCTAGCCGCAACCCTGGATGACGAGCTCGGCAGCTCCGCCACCCTTCTCCAAGGATCGCGAAAACTCTCGATACGCCCCGCAAGCCAGTATCGGCCAGCAACCATTCAATAGACTGTCCTAAACAGCAAAAGGGGCCGGGAATCGCTTCCCAGCCCCTTTTGTTGTCTTTTAATAGCGAAGAACACCAACGAAGTTATTCGATGGAGATCTTCGTAACGTTCTTCTTCTCGACGATCTTGGGAACCGTAACGGTCAGGATGCCGTCAGCGTACTTAGCCGAGAGGCCCTCGCTCGAAGCGTCCTTAAGATACACGCCACGCGTCGCGCTGTACGAGCTGAACTCCTTCTGCAGGAAGTTCTTGCCCTCGTTCTCCTCGTCTTCCTCGACATTCACGCTAATGGACAGACGACCCTCGTTAAGCTCGACATCGATATCGTCCTTGGCGACGCCGGTCAGATAAGCCTTGACCTCATAGCCATCGCCCTTATCCTCAACGTCAACGGGGAACGCCTTAGAGGCAATCGAGCTGTTCGCTAGGTCGCTCATATCATCAAACAGATCGAACAGCGAGCTTGCAGAGGGACGAACGCCAAAAACCGAACGATAAGGAACCATGCTTGCCATGTTTACCACTCCTTTATAGGACTGCCGAGTCATCTTCCAGGTGACTGGGACTTCTTTTGACGCTCTTATATATGCCCACCCAGTGCTCATATATACATCGACTATAAAGTTTTTTGAGTCCAGTACTATAAGCATATCTAAGTGCGTATGACTCAGGTTTTAGGAAGGTTAAGGTTCTTTGAACCAGAGCTTAAATACCGAGTATGTCCCCAGCTACAAATAACAAGGGGCTTACAATGAGCGCGTACACGTTGTTGGTAACGAGCTAAAGGGCATCATGGACGACCAAAACCAGAACAATATGTTTATGCCGACGCAGGGGGAAGATACTTCCACGCAGCCGCCACGGTTCCATCGCCCCCACATCTCGCAAGAGCCCATTAATGATCCGGAGCCCGAGTATGTGACGAGAAATCGATATCAAACGCTCGAGGATGCCCAAACGGGACGCAAACATATGGGCGTCGCCTCGGGAGACCCTGTATATCTGAAAGACGCACCATTATCTAAAAACAGCGCAGCTAGTGATGAGCCGATGAAAGCATCCGCCGCTCATCAACAAAGAGGTCCTCGACCAAAGCAAACCTTGACGCATTCGGCTCGCTATCTCGAAACGCCAAAACAGGGAAAATCAATCTTCGTTTCATCAAGTAAACGACGCAAGCAGCATCGACTGACAATCCTGCTTTTGATCATTGTGGCCATAGCAGTTGCCCTTGTTATTCGTTTTATTTTCTTTAAATAAAAGCTCAATACCAAAAAGAATTAAATCGTCTGGCGTAAATGAGTCATTTATGCCCGGTAAACGCAAAAAAGGGGGAGGCCGCGAGGCCTCCCCCTTCTCAGTTCAAGCGTACGGCTCGGTGCCGTCCACCGGTCAGCGGCGCCCTGGCCTCCCACGGGCTGACCCCGCAGTACTCTCGGCGCGATGGGGCTTAGCTTCCGGGTTCGGAACGGGACCGGGCGTGCCCCCCATGCTCTG
>NZ_JBBNLQ010000015.1:0-47156 GCF_040092395.1 Collinsella sp. CLA-ER-H4 | reverse complement strand
TCGTGCCGGTATCGACCGCCGACTACTACGCGAGCGCCGAGGGCCCCGTCGCCCCGCGCCCGGTCCACTCCGCGCTCGACCTGTCCAAGCTCGAGGCTGCCGGCTTCCACATGCCCGACTGGGAGGATGAGCTCGAAGAATACCTGTTTGGCTCTTCTGAAAAAGCAAATATGGAGCAGCTGTGAAAGTACTGATGCAGACCCGCCAAAACGTTTTTGATCTAGCGGGCGGTGACACGACACAACTTGTAAAGACGAAGGACGCCCTTGAATCAAAGGGTATTGATGTCGACCTGTCCTTGGACTTGCGACCCGATGTTTCTGGATACGATGTGGTCCACTTGTTCAACCTCACGCGGGTCCAGGAAACTTTCATCCAGTCGAAAAACGCCAAGGAGGCCGGAAAGCCTGTCGTGCTCTCCACGATTTACTGGCCGACTGACAGCTTCGAAAAAAGCGCAGCAAACGGCCTGAGAGGTTTTTTGGGAAAACATCTTAGCGTCGATGGAATGGAGCGCCTCAAGGCCTTCGGAAAGTACGTCTTGCGCGGGGAGCGCAGCGAGGGTGCACGCTACCTTATGACACATAGCTTCCAAAAGATGCAGCTCGAGATATTGGACAACTGCGATGTGTTCCTGCCGAATGCAAAGACCGAGATGGACCAGATAGCGGCTCATCTCGGTTTTCGCACCGACAACTATGTGGTCGTCCCCAACGCCGTCGACGTCGCGAGCATTAAGGCCGCGAAAGAGGTTGAATCAACAGGATACGAGCAATTCAGTGGATGGATTGTTTGCATCGGCCGCATCGACATTCGCAAGAACCAGCTCAACCTAATCAAGGCGGTGGAGGGGTCGGATTACAAGGTCGTCTTTGTGGGAAAGAAGTCTCCCGGGCATATCGAGTATGCGAACAAGGTTGTGTCGGAGATAGAAGCCAATCCGAACATGGAATGGATCGAGCAAATTCCCAACGAAGACATCTACAAGCTGTGCCGCGAGTGCCGTGTGAGCGTGTTGCCTAGTTGGTTCGAGACGCCGGGCCTCGTGAGTCTGGAGGCAGCCGCTATGGGGTGCAATATCGTGGTATCTCCCAAAGGAACGACGCGGGATTATTTCGGTGACAGCGCGTTTTATTGCGATGTCAGCAGCCCTTCCTCCATCAGGGCTGCGCTGGATGAGGCTTACGCCGTCAATTACGACGAGGTTTTCGGCCGAAAGGTAATTACGGAATACACGTGGGAGAAGGCTGCTGAGAAAACTCTCGACGGCTATCAACTTGCTTTGAAAGGCTGATATGAAAAAAGTTATGCTCGTCTTCGGCACTCGCCCGGAGGCCATTAAGATGTGCCCGCTCGTGAACGAGCTGAGGGCGCGCCCCGACGAGTTCGACACGGTTGTGACGGTCACCGGTCAGCACCGTGAGATGCTGGACCAGGTGCTTCGCGTGTTCGACGTCAAACCCGCCTACGACCTGGCCGTCATGAAGCCGGGACAGACTCTGTTCGACGTTACGTGCGACGTGCTGCTCAAGCTCAAGGCGGTCCTCGAGGACGAGAAGCCCGATGTCGTGCTCGTACACGGCGATACCACGACCAGCTTCGCCGCTACGCTCGCGTGCTTCTACCTGCAGATCCCTGTGGGCCACGTTGAGGCTGGCCTGCGCACGCACGACATCTTCAGCCCCTGGCCGGAGGAGTTCAACCGTCAGGCGGTCGACATCGTGAGCGAGTACTATTTCGCCCCCACTGAGGCCAGCAAGAAGAACCTTCTGGACGAGGGCAAGCCGGAGTCGAAGATCTGGGTCACCGGCAACACGGGAATCGACGCCCTTCGCACCACCGTTCGCGATGGCTATACCCACCCCGAGCTCGAGTGGGCGGAGGGCTCCCGCCTCATCCTCATCACGGCGCACCGTCGCGAGAACCTGGGCGAGCCCATGCACCGCATGTTTCGCGCCATCCGCCGCGTGATGGAGGAGCACCCCGACACCAAGGCGATCTACCCCATCCACATGAACCCGCTCGTCCGCAAGGCGGCGCACGAGGAGCTTGACGGCTTCGACCGGCTGCATATCATCGACCCGCTCGAGGTTCTCGACTTCCACAACTTCATGGCCGTCAGCCACATCATCCTCACCGACTCGGGCGGCATCCAGGAGGAGGCCCCGAGCCTGGGCAAGCCCGTGCTCGTCATGCGCGACACCACCGAGCGTCCCGAGGGCGTGGCAGCAGGCACGCTGAAGCTCGTCGGCACCGAGGAGGAGGCCATCTACCGCGAGTTCAGTAGGCTTCTTTGCGACGACGAGGAGTACGTCGCCATGTCCCGCGCCTCCAATCCCTACGGCGACGGACATGCGAGCGAGCGGATCGCGGAAGCTTTGGGTCGTTCTTCTCTCGAGGCTGGAATACGTGATGGTGAATGTCGATGAATCTTTTTAATTGCGGACAAATCAACGAGAAGCTTAAAGGTTTGTTTTGGAAACTCCCATTGAGCGCTGAATTTAAAGAAAACCTCAGAGTCAGGCGTTATGAGCGTATTCTCGAACGCGAAGCGGCAGCCGATGCGGGCTCCTTGCGTATTGTGGCTGATAATGACCTTTTGAGCTCTTACGCCGAGCATGTCCTAGAAAGTTATGATGCGCGTGCCGAGGGCTACGTCGGCTATCGAAGGCATGATGAGGCTAAGTCGGACGTGCTGTTGGTGGCATATTATTTGACGCAATTCCACCCCAATGCTCAAAATGACTCCTGGTGGGGACGAGGAACCACTGAGTGGAACAATGTTTGCAAGGCCGTCCCTCAGTTCACGGGGCATTATCAGCCAAGGAAGCCCGGCGAGCTCGGCTATTACGATTTGCGCTTGAAATGCAATATGCAAAGGCAGATTGAGCTTGCGAAGAATTATGGCGTAGGAGCTTTCTGTTTTTACTACTACTGGTTCGATGGTGGTCAGAGACTTCTCGAAGGACCTTTAGATATGTTTCTGGATGACTCAAACCTTGACATGCCTTTCTTTTATTGCTGGGCGAATGAAAACTGGACAAAGCGATTCAGCGGTACGAGCAACGATGTCTTGATGGAGATCACCCAGAGTTCCGAGAACTACACCGCCTTCATGAGGGATGTTGTCCATGATTTCAGCGATGAGCGATATCTCCGAATAGACGGCAAGCCCGTCCTATCCGTGTATCGCCCATCGCTTATTCGAGATCCGGAGCATGTGATTTCTGAGTGGCGCCGCATTTGTAAGGACGAATGCGGCTCAGAACCCTATCTTATTGCCGTGCAAGAGCGTGATACCAACATTGATTGGTCGGCAGTTGGCTTTGATGCCGAGAGCGAGTTCCAACCCAAGCAGGTGCAGCACAACTGTCGCAACATAACCAAACAGGTGCGTCCGTTGCGCGAAGATTTCGGCGGCACCGTCTACGACTATGCGGATTTGGTCGAGAATAAGCGATATGCGACTTGGAGCCGCGATAAGAAGGTCTATCCCGCCGTTATGCCCATGTGGGACAACACGGCCCGAAGGAATCACAGAGGAACGATTTTTCACGGGAGCACGCCTGAGCTATATGGACGATGGCTTGCGGACACGATTGACGAGGTGCGCCGTAGGCGCGACTTAGACAAGAAGATGGTCTTTCTAAACGCTTGGAACGAGTGGGGAGAAGGTGCCTACCTGGAACCTGATTCACTGTGGGGGTATGCATATCTTGATGCGACATTGCGGGCCATCATGCAGGATGGGCCGAACGAATGAAAAAGAAGAAACTGTTCATTGCCATAACGCTTTCGAACTATCTTATTGACCGTACGGGTACGCCGAAGGTCGTTATGAGTCATCAGGTTGCTGCCAATGACGCTGGCATCAAGTATGTTGCCTTATTTCCCATTGGCGGTTCTTCTAAATTTGCAAAGAGACTTTTCAGCAACTCATTCGGTGTGATATGCGATGGTAAGTTCGCAGGAGTTTTCAGCCTTGAAGCTTTCTTGGCTAGGGTAGGACGTTTGCTCGATGGCGAGTATGAACTGGGATGCATTTACATCCATCACTTCATGGGATGGAACCTTGAATCGATTGCTGGCATAGTATCTTCGTATCCTAAGGTCCAGCTGGTCGTATATGCGCATGACTACTACCTGTGCTGCACAAACTATAATTTGATACAGGATAGTACACAATTATGCGGATCTGCTAGATTGGGCGACGCACAATGCGCGGGATGTGCCTATTACGCTGACAGCATTATTCGTGAAGATTGCATCTGGAGGCTTCTGCACAACGAGCTTCATCGCATAGTATTTGCTTGCCCTTCAAGCGTTGTCGAAAGAATGGTGCAATCTTTCCATCCGGAAGCAAGGGGGCATTGCACGGTAATTCCACATCAAAGATACGTCGGGATTTATCTTGACAACAAGGAGATGCTTCCTCCCAATCATGCGATCAAAGTTGCATATCTTGGGAAACAACAGTCTATAAAAGGCTGGGACTGTTGGTGTCGCCTTGTTGACGCGTTTCGTGGCCAGGGAAAATATGAATTCGTTGTGTTCAATAACGAGACGAAGCCTTTACCTAGCGGAATGAGACGGGTCTTCGTCGAATTTTCACCAGGAAAACCCAATGCTATGATTGACGAGCTGCGACGCGAGAATGTGGATGCTGCTTTACTTTGGTCTCAATGCCTAGAGACGTATTCGTACACCTGCATGGAGGCATATGCCTCAAATGCTTTTATCATCACTTGTCCATCAAGCGGTAACATAGCTGAGTTTGTGAGTATGACGCATTGCGGCCAGGTTCTTTCTTCGGAGCAGGAGCTGTGCCAGCTGCTCGACGAGCCTGATAAGTTGCTGGAGTTGTTGAACGGGTTCCGCGCTAATCACGATGGGGGCGCGATGGCCCTCGCGACCAATGACGCATTCATTGCTTTGGCGAAACCGAGCATGCCGACTGCGCAAAATGCCGTCGAAAATGAGAGGCAATGCCGAACCTACAGATTCCGGCTAGACAATTGCTTCTCTTTGCCGCTGCGTATTTTCTATTCATGTCGGGAGCGAAAAAAAATCGAGGCTGCAAATTCACGGAAACGAAAACAAGAGTTCGCCATATGAGTATTCTTGAGAAAAAAACAGGGTCGGGGATAGATGCACTGATAATCAGTCTGATTATGGCTAAGGTTTTTCTGCTTGAATACCTTGGTATGGCCGGAATCGTAAATAACGTTATCTTTCTTCTCATTGGAGTTCGCCTTATCTTCAGTGGCTGGAAGATTCCGAAGAAGCTGCTTTTCCTCGTCTGCCTAATTACGATGCTCCTTGTTTTGAGTTACTCTGCTGGGAGCATAGTTCCCGGTAAGACCTCATACAACCTTAAAGCCATACAGACCTTCTTTTTCTATGCGCTCTTCATCGTGATGCTGAAGACCAACGGGTCAGATTTGCTGGATTTCGGCAAGCAGCGATGGATTGTTTTCTTTAACGTTGTCTATGCCGTCAACTGTATGGTTATCCTAATTCAGGTCTATTACCCATATTCTCTTATGGCGGCCGCCCCCATGACGGGCCAAATTCCCTTCTATGAAGACCTGATTTCAGGTCTTTTCATGTATGCTTCGACCCATGCCGTTGCGTTGTTCTCGTGCTTCGTTTTGCTCATTGATTTGAACAGCATACGGGATGGAAGCGGGGAGTTGCGAATCCCCGTCGTTTGTTGCGCGGCGGCGGTTCTTGCTAGCTCACTTGGTATTGCCGCCTTGAACGACAACAAGGCTTTGTTCGCCTTGATGCCCATCGTTCTTCTGCTTTTCTATGCCGAAGGTTTGTCATCGATCAATTTCATGAGAATCGCCAAGGGCCTGATGTTTCTTGCTGTCCTGCTGGGAATTGTCTTCTTGCTGTACATATGCAATTCATCGTTCGCAAACTTTTTTGATGACAATGTCCTGTCGTTATTTGACCTTGTGGAAAGCTCTAGTTCGATAGGAACCGATGCGGTGGGCAGTGGAGAAAGAATTGCAATAATCGGTTATGCCTTAAATTTGGCGTCAAGCTGGCTTTTTGGTATCGGTTTGGGCGCAGCAACATTCCACGAGGGCGCCTTCTGCGGGTTTACTCATTTCGGCCAAGCTGATTTTGGATCGCTGGTCATCCTTCTGGGCGTTTGGTTCCTTATTGCCCTGTTTGCTTTCTATGTCTTCTGCGTGTCTTGCGGGTGTCGGGGGCGCAGACCATACGTTCTTTATCTTTCCCTTGTTGCGCTTGCGGCAACTGCGACAATCTACACTCAGTGTTTTACGAGGGCAAATAATGCCTTGCTGTTCTTGCTTATAGGGCTTGCGCTCGTCGAAAGGTGGAAGTCCATTGCTCAGAGTACGTCGGTTCTTTCTAAGGAGTGACTGGTAATATGAAGGTCGGGATTGTTACTTTTACCTTTGGGGACAATTATGGTCAGCGTCTGCAGAATTATGCTGTTCAGGAGCTGCTTCAAAGAAGGGGAGCGGATGCGAGCACGATTCGCCAAAGCGAGCCACGTTGCAGCCTAAAGCACCAGGTTAAAGTTTTTCTTGTCGATAGCTTCGCTGGTAAGAGGGGGGCCAAACGAGCGAGGCATTCAGCTTTTCTTCGATTCGATGAGGAACATATTAAATATGAGCCGAATTATTCTTTGCCGGATTTCCCGCCGAGAAAATCTGATGGTTTCGACGCTTTTGTAGCCGGAAGCGATCAGATTTGGTCCCCTTACATTCCTGATAGCAATGGTGCTATGTTTCTTTGCTTTGCCGAAAGTGTCAAGAAAGTGTCTCTCTCGGCTAGCATTTCTGCACCTGAGCTGCCCATGGAGAAAAAAAGCGCATACAGGGAAAGACTCGCTGCGTTTGATTTCATATCGGTTAGGGAGAAGAACGCCGCAAGATTGATTAAGGAATGCGCTGGGTTGGACGCGGAGGTTTTGATCGATCCAACCCTTATGCTTGACGCTGCAGATTGGGATAAACTCGCCGAAGCGCCTGCGGCTTTACTTCCTAGGCGCTATGCCCTGAAGTACTTTCTCGGTAGTGATTCTCCCAAGGTTGCGATGTTCGATGAATATTGCAAACGAGCGGGATTGGAGGTCGTAGATCTTCTGGGGGATCCTCGGTTCTTTGCCTGTGGACCTTCTGAGTTCATCTACCTAATAAGGAACTCCTCGCTTGTTGCTACTGATTCTTACCACGGAAGCATATTTACGCTCCTATATCGTAAGCCGCTTCTGATGTTCGAACGCGCAGGTTCGCAATTCGACATGAGCGATCGGTTCGATACCTTGGCTGAGAAGCTTGGCCTAGGTAATTGGCGTGAAGCAAATTGGAATTACCTCGAAAGCGGGGAGCCAAAATCCTTTGATGTTGAGGATAAGCTTCGAATTGAGCGCGCAAAATTCGATTCGTTCCTTAATCGATCCCTGTTCAGCAAATCGAGAAAAGAAATTGTCTATCATGGTTAGCCAACGTAAGACCGGTGCAATACTCGGCTATGCAAACATCATAGTCAAGAACCTGGTCAACCTCGTCTATACGCCCATGCTGCTGGCATTCGTGGGCCAGGCTGACTACGGCGTATACCAGACGTCCAACTCGTTCGTATTCTCGCTTACACTTCTAACCTTCGGCTTTTCCGAGGCCTACATCCGCTTCTATACGCAGGAACGAGCGAAGGGTAGCGAGGGCGACATTCGCAGGCTCAACGGCATGTATCTCATGCTTTACATTGCGGTCTGTGTCGTGGCCCTTGCGCTGGGCCTACTCTTTTCTGCTAATGTTGGGACATTTTTCTCAGATAGTTTCACGGACAACCAGGTGGGACTCGCGGGTAAGCTCATGGTGATAATGTCGTTCAACGTCGCCGTGACGCTATTTTCAACCGTCTTCGATGCGTACATTCTTGCCCATGAACAGTTCAAGTTTCAACAGTCGAGGCAGATGTTCACATCTTTGGCGACTCCTGGCGTGGCTTTCGTGCTGCTCAATCTTGGGATGGAGGCGGCGGGCGTTGCGACGGCGCAGCTTGCAGTTGCATTGACACTGTTGGTTCTGAACGCCAGGTTCGCAGTCTTAAAGCTTGGCATGAGATTTGATGTTTTCCACTTTGACGGGTCTCTCTTCCTCTCGATTGCCGCGTTCAGCGCGTGGATATTTGGTAATCAGATTTGTGAACTGGTTAACCAGAGTGTTCCAAATATGTTACTTGGCGCTCTTACGAGTGCCGTCACCGTATCAGTGTTTGCAATTTCAATTCAAGTTCGTAGCGTCTTCGTTTCCCTTTCAACGGTGATGTCGAATGTCTTTGTTCCAATGATCAATCGTATCGTAGCCACAAGCGATGACAACACTAAACTCACCCGACTCATGACGCGCGTGGGACGCTACCAGATGTTCCTATTCTGCTGGGTGTACTGTGGATTCGTCCTTCTCGGGCGCTTCTTCATTGCCAAGTGGGCGGGCGAGGGCTTCATGGACGCGTACTGGCTTATCTGCGCCATGGCGCTGCCACTGGGAATTCCCCTGTGTCAGAACACAGGAATCGAGATTCAGCGCGCCAAGAACAAGCACAAGGCTCGCTCCGTCGTTTATCTCTGCATGGCGGGCGTCAACGTTGTGTTCACTTGGGCTATGTCACCTGTTCTGGGTTATTGGGCTCCGGCCATCGCCTACATTCTGAGCATTTCGTTGGGCAACGGCCTCTTTATGAACTGGTATTACCAGAAGAGGATTGGGCTCGATATGGTTTTCTACTGGCGCCGCAACCTTCCCGTGCTGTTGGTCTCCGCTTGCGTCCTCGCAGCATGCCTGCTGGGATCAGCCTTCGTGCCCGTCACTGGATGGGCGTTGTTCCTCTGCTGGGGTGCTGTCTACACCGTCCTGTTCATGGCCGCTATGTGGGCGTTCGTACTCGATGCCGACGAGAAGAACATGCTCGCTGCTCGCCTGCCGTTCCTTCGTTAGGAGTTCGCTGTGTCTTATGACGAGATGAAGATATCCAAGCTCAGTGATGCCTGTTGTGGCTGTGGTGCATGTGCCGCGAAGTGCCCCAAGACGTGCATCTCCATGCATGAGGATAAGTTTGGCTTCCTACATCCCGTTATCGATGCAGGCGCCTGTGTGGGGTGCCATGCGTGCGATTCGGTATGTCCCGCGCTTGGCGGGGGCAAGTGCGACGAAGCTCTCGGGATCCGCTGGGCCAAGGGCAAGTCCAGTGAGCTGTTGGAGGCTTCCTCCAGTGGTGGCATCTTTGGCCTCCTAGCAGAAAGCGTGATCGCGGGCGGCGGTGTTGTCTGCGGAGCCGCCTGGGCCGACGGTTGCCGCCATGTCGAGCATGTGCTGATCGAGGACGCTGTCTCTCTCGATCGTGTCATGCGCTCCAAGTACGTCCAGAGCCGCGTAGGCAGGGAGGTCTACGCGGGGGTTCGCGATGCAATCCGCTCGGGTCGCCGTGTGCTCTTCGCTGGTACCGCGTGCCAGGTCGCGGGCCTCAAGCGCTATCTGGGAAAGACGGGGGGGAGCGCCCTTCTCCTCACCGTTGACGTTATCTGCCACGGTGTCCCGGCGCCGCGCCTATGGTCGGAGTGGATTGACTACAAGAATGTGCTCCGCGATTCGAACGTCTGTGACGTTAATATGCGGAGTAAGACAACCGGATGGTTGTCTTACTCCGCTATGTACGAGTACATAGCGGAGAAAGACCCATTCTCGTCTTGCGAGTCCACCATTTTCAATCAAGACTGGTACATGAAAGCGTTTCTGGCCAATGCGTCGCTGAGGCCCTCTTGTTTCATGTGTCCTGCCAAGAGAAGTTGCGGCTCCGACATCACCCTCGGCGACTTCTGGGGTTTCCAGGGCATCCATCCTGAGGTCGACTACTCTAAGGGTGTCTCTGCGGTTATCTGTAATACCGATAAGGGTATCGCAGCTTTTCAAGGAATTGCGAACTCCATTGACTGTGGCGAAGCGACCATCGAACAGGTTCTTGCTGGCAATCCTAGCCTGGTCAAATCGGTTGCCCCGTATGCGAAGTGCGATGAGTTTATGGCAGATTTTGCTTCAAGGATGGGTATCGAGGGACTGATGGCTAAGTACGACTTCAAGTCGTCTCTTAAGCAGCGCGTCCGCGGCAAACTCGGAGCGATCAAACGCAAGGTGCTCAAGGTTGCTCGCGAGGGCATTCGCTAGCGGCATGCGACGGGCAGCTGCAAGCGGTGCGTGAGCCCGCCGTTGCGTGCGAGGTTTGTATATGTCGTTCCACGTGGATCTATTAACCTGCGCATCTACTTAGCTACATACTTGTTGTCACCAAGATGATTTAGCGAATCTAATTGGGATGACGCACAGTATCGGGTAGTAAAGCAACGACTAAACGGCCTTCAATTAGCAACTTATGAATCAGATTTGTTCCATGATCTTTGTTATCAAGAGTTGCCCCATAAGCAGTCAAAAGCGCAATTGCTTTTGACATTACATCTTTCTTTGCCTCCTCAACGGTTCCGCAATCTCCAGATCTCTTCTCGTGCGGCCTGAAAAAGAAGATCAATTTCGTTTCTCCTTCATACAGGTTCACCGCATCAAATATTGCCTGAAAATATGAATAGTCAGCTTTTCCCAAAGAGTGACCGTAGAACTTTATAACGCGCGTACCATGTCCATAGGTGCTTGCGTTGGTGGGTACTTCAACAATTTTTTCAATATCTGGCGGATTTAATGCCATAACTCGATATGTCTTTGTAAAGGGCACAACGAGCTCATTGCCCATTATGCGAGAACCGTCAATCCCAAATACAATTTCACCGCCAAGTCTTCCGTGTACATTAACGTAGTTGATCGCATGTTCTTTCGAACGGAAATCCTCTGCGACTCGAGTGTAATTAAAGCTAAGGATGCTTTCCTGAATGTCATATTCTTCTTCACACGGTCGCTCATAATCCATCAGTTCAATCATGAGTTTTGATGCGCGGTCTTTATAGTCATCCGACTTCGAAACTGCCTCCTGAAGGTATTTCGAAAACTCCTCTTCAAGAATATGTAGGTCCTTCATGGTTCTATCCAGTAGACTACTAATGGTCCAATGACACCAGTGATTTGGGAGGCGGTGGAACAGCTGAAAGGCAACCACCTCTTCAACATTTTTTGAATCAAATTCAGTTGGGTCGTGATTCACCAGAAAGTTAAGGCACTTTGAAAAGAGCGTGCCTTCTGACAATGGCTCAAAGCCGTCGGGTGCCATCCAATTTGAGATGGCACCCTCTATGTCGCACCAATTGGCATTTGGCATGCCCTCTAGTATGGTATCCCATATTGTAAGGGTGTAACTTCGAGCTTCGTCACCTTTGCATTCTCTTAAATCTATATTTCGGGCATTAATATAGCTGCTGAACCCAGACGGCAATCCACACTCTAAGTCGAATCCGTTACCAATGATAATTAGCTGATGCCAATTTGGACGAAAATCAGGAAGATTAAAATTTGGGATATTCATATTCTGATTAATGGCAGGCAAGCTAAAATTCTGCGCACCTTGCTCTGTGACGGTTGTCATCTATTGTTCTCCCTGCGTCGTCTTTAATTGGCAATATTCTACTCATCGGTTATTTAACAATCATTCCTATTTTCGCCTGCAGTTTTTTATCGGCAAATTCTCTTAATTAAAAATATGGCAATTGGTGGACGCGGGCGTCTATAACGTGACGATGAAGTCGAACTCTAACGACTTCCGCGCGAGTTCCATCCAGGGCGTCATGAAGCGCGTGAATGTCAAGGGCGTGCCCGTGGTGGTCTACGAGCCCACGCTGTACGCGCCGGAGCTCTTCGGCTCCGAGATGACCCATGACCTGGAGGTCTTCAAGGCCGGCTGCGACGTAATCGTCCCCAACTGCTGGAGCGACGAGCTCGCGGACGTGGCGGCAAGGTGTACACGAGAGATTTGTTTAAGAGGGACTAGGGGGAGAGGCGGTTGCCTGGGTCGGGCGAACCATTTCTCTAGAAAGATTGATAACGGTTAAAAATAGCGGGGGTGTATCGGCTAAAGCCGATACACCCCCGCTATTTTTAACCGTTATCATCGGCCTTTTAAAATGAGCGTTCGTTAATCTATCCGAGGCGCGTACTCTGATGGGTTCGAAATTTGATAGCGATCACAAAATGCTGCAAGACGAGAACGAAGCTCGATGGGTCCAACCTCCAACAATAGGGATTCAATATCCGGCTCGGTTACGGTTCCAGGTATCTTGGATCCCCTCATCCATACCAATTCATACATCATCTGTACTGATAGCGTTGTTGTAAATGGCTTGCCAGCTTTCTTTAAGTTTAAAGCTCTCGCAGCCTCACTAATTGCGTTTCGGAATAGAGTAATTGGTTCGATAAACTCGGCGGGGTTTTCCAAAAGAATGGTGTAATTATCGCCGTCCTGCTTTACCGTAGTTTCACCCTCCCTCTTATGGATGTAATAGGGCTCAAATTTCACCAGCCCTAAATAGGCGGTTGAATATAGACTTTGCCTACGGCAACTTTCGGTGAATAAATCATTACGGCAATCTAAAACTGCCGCATCGACAATTTGATCTGTTAGACATGGATAAAACCCTATAAGAATCCAATCAACCTCAGCGGAAGCTTTCTGAAGAAGAGTAAATATATCCCCAAATAAGGGGCAATGGCCCGATTGTAGACGAACGACCTTGGAACCGGTGTGCAAAAACAAACTGTGAAAATCAGAGTGAACTTCAATCAGATAGCCAAGTTCGATATTGCGATCATCACCATATCGCTCAATAAGGTTTTTACGGTAGTCTAATAGCTTGAGTGCATGTCCCGACCTTTTATCAAACAACCTAATAGATAGCGAACGCGAGAGATCATCGCAGCAAGCAGCGTGGTGCTGATAGACCTCTTTAGATATGAAACTGGCGACAACTTCGGCCGCTTCATATAGCGCCTCGTCACTTCTGTTGAGTGCCGGCTTTAGTCTCTCGCGCTGAGCATTCATATTGGCCATTAGCTCCGCTGATTTCGAGCTAGCGGAACGTCCCCGCTTAATATGGTGGTCAATCCTAAAATGCTCTAGTCCGATGATGGATCCATTGCCTCCTCGAATTACGAGATCAGGGCGCTCTTCGTCTGAGCGGAGAATGCCGCGCAGCTTCGTTGCGGCCTTTTTCTTATAACCGCCTGACGCTAAAGACAATTGGATAACATCATTAAATACTCGCTCTTCATGAGCGTTCTGGCTAGATTTATTGTCACTCATTTAATCAACCTTACACTAAGGTAGACATCGCTAAATATACGTTAGCACTTGATTTTGTTCCAGCCGATAGATGTGAATATTGGAAATGGACCAGCGCTCAAATTAATTTGAAAGATGGACAACATGAACTTTAACGATCAAGACGTAAATGGAAAGCTGTTCAGCTGGAGATATCATCCTCAGCGGTACATAACAAAAGAGAATGTACTCGACTACTATCAACTATATAGCTATGTTGACGAATTGGCGGATTCTATAAGTGGTATGGTCGAAACGCCGTCATTTAATCAGTTTCTGCTTGAATCCTGCCAACTCCTGGCCAACTCACTGGATCTAATTCATCAGGGTTACTTTGATGCAGCGTTTTATTCCGTCAGACAGGCTGGAGAGGTTATCCTTATCGGGGCGCTGTTCACGAATCTGGATAACGCTGAACGCGAGGCAAAATATAAGAAATGGGCCTCGCTTGAGAGTTTTCCTTCATTTTCCAAGCTATCAGGAATGTTGCGCGAAGCAGACAGTGAGTACAGAGAGCTCCTTGAGCAAATGCCCGAAATTGATGAGCTGATAAGCAAACTCAATAGACGGGCGAATAAGTATATCCACAAACAAGGTCACGAATCCTTTTATACCAAGCCCTATGGGATGGCCCCCGAAAGCGCAGGTCGAATTCATGAAGATTTCGCTGAGTATTTCAAAGCGGCAGTAAAGGTTTGTGCGATATTTCGCCTTGCAGCCGACCCATTCCCAATATTAAGAAGCGATCCCGAATGCGAATATAGATTTCCGGATTGTATTACGCCTGAATTCAGCCAAAGCTTTATTGAGGAATGTTTGGGAAATGAGTTTGTTAAGCACTACATTGAGATAGATTATTACCGCAATTGGGTGAATGCGATTAAGTCAACATTTCCTCAGTTGAAGGAGGCAACATATAATGTCTCAAACCTGCACTATATTGATTTGTCTAACATCGAAGACACTCTTGATGAGCTAGATAAGTTAACGTTATATGAGGCGACGGCTGTTTTATTCACTGCGCTATTCTCAGAGAAAGTAATTGCCATTCATATAACCGGTATGCTTGATGCGTTTAGCAATTCAGCAAGACTGTCAAACGGTCTGTACCTATCAGACATGAGTGATTACGCTGAGCAGCTTGGAGGAGTCAACGTTCCACTCGCGGACATCTGCCGTCTTGCTAGTTTTGATACATCGCATGAGTTCTCTCCCGTTAGTTCATTCATTACCTCTTTTCCTATTGCGTCTGATTATGTTTGCGTTGAGACCGATACGCTTCTTGATGACAATGAAGTTGTGCTAGGCCAAAAAGCGGCAGAAGAGCTTGATTGGCTTTGGAGCCGGATCAAAACAGGCCAATGTGCTATGTCCGAATTAAAGGAAACGGCATTGTACAAGTGGATTAAACAAAACGTGTAAATAGTTCGTTGTCGCGTCTACGGCGGCAAAAGGAGCGGCCAGGGGCGCGTGCCGCCTGACAACGACCGGCTTCGACAACTTCCGCGCGAGCTCCATCCAGGGCGTCATGAAGCGCGTGAAGGCCAAGGACTGCCAGTACCGTTCCTCTGATGTATGGCATGAGGGCTCGTGTTGCTCGTTTGTACAGGAGCGGCAGAGCGACTGCATGACGTCGAGTTGCGCCGTCTGAGGCCATCACAATGGTTATCGAGATGTCTGACAGGAATTCGCCACGGAGAAACGGAAAGGCTTTCCGATCCTGATCAAGCAGGTTCGGAACTACCGTCATTGGAACTATTCTGACTCAGCATCACAGACAGTTTCATGCTTCGTTGCGATCAATTTCTTTGCGAGTTCGAAGACGCTTTCGTCGTAATATGGCCAATCTACGAAGTTTTCGAGGTACCCGCGGCCCGTTTTGGCCGACAGCTCATCGTTTATCTTGAGTGTAATCGCGACGAGCAAGGTCAGCATGCGATAGTAATCGGATCGAATGTTCGCCGCATCAGGGTCGGCGATTGGTGAATGCGCATGGTCGTATCTGTTCCTGAGACCTTGTGAGTTGGGGAAAGAGGCATCGTTAAACATGTAGTCGAGATATGCAGCCTCGTCGGGTGCGAACAGCTTGCCGCTGTATGACAGCATTTCGTCTGAGACAAGGCCATCGATGAGCGCTAAATCACCGTCTCCACATCCCCCAAGCGCAATTGCACCATTATCCCAAACGGCCTTCAGGCAAATTGATCGAGGGGTTGGGGAGAGAGCGCCTGTTTCTTCGCACGCACTTACCAGTTGTCGGTCAACTAATTGCTGGAGCACCTCGGCATAAACAGAATCAAAATCGTCGAAGGTAACCATGGCATTTGAAATCAAATCGAAGAAGCAACGAACATGGTCGTTATGGCCTCTTCTGTATGTCAGCATGCACTGGTCCGAGAACAGATAGAATCCCCATCTGTTAAAGCAGGCTCCGTCGATTGCGTACTTTTTCTCAGAGAGCGCGTTGAGGATCCCAAAAGTTTTAAAGCTTTCATAGGGGAAATAGTCTCCGTCGATTTTTCCAATCCTCGAATATATTGAATAGGACTTAACGGCGCGCTCGATCTCTGGCCCTATCGACTTGCATTTGTCGAGCCACGAAGCTCCGCTTGACGGCAGCGCCAAGCTGAAATCACTGATTGAGTACTCCTCTGCAAAGTAAACGTTGTACGTCCATTCGAGTGCATCTTCGAGCCTTGTACCGCGGCTTTCGAGGAAATTTGCGTATGCGACAACTTCGACATTGGCTAGTGATTCCCGCACCTTGGAGATCGTATTCATTCGGTATTCCCCCAGCACGTGGGAACCCAGCATCGCAAGCAGACCTCTCTCCTCGTGGGAGTGAGCAGGTGCGGCCATGAGACCGCTTTGGTCTACTACGTCCAATAGATATCTGCAATTGTTCATGATGCTTGCATTATCGGTGTATTTGGCGAGCCACGTTTCGCTAAAACTGTAGGTCAAGGTTAGGCCTTCGAACTTTACGCCCTTGCAAGCAATCTGTTCAGGGTCGATCAGCACCCCGGCTCCGTACTCAAATCCAGTACCTTGCCGGAATAGCTCATCCATGGCTTTATCGTGGGCCCGCTTTGCGCGCACTTTGACGTCCGGCGACGGAGAGAACCTGCATTTTGTTGCGCCGGAAGGCCAATTGAAAAGGGCCTCCATGCAATTCTGGTTGGCGCGCTGGTCGTCGAGGTAGCCGGTCATTATCGAATCAAAGTCGCCTTGGGAAAGGCATTTAGGGAGGTAGATTACGTTCTGGCTCCTTGATTCCGTCGCGTACTCGTGGATGATCAGCTCCGCGGAATAATACGGATTGTCGATCAGTGATTTTCCTAGCTCTGTATCAAATAATTTGACGAGTTTGTCGTTCTCCAAGATAGAAGCTAAGCATTCGACATGTCGCGAAAGAAGTCCGTCAATTTCCTCGCCGGAGATCAGCGTCTCTGCGCCGCAGGCGTGCACCAAGCCCCAGAACTGAGTGGCGTACTGCATCTCGAGTTCCTCGTAAATACCAAGGATTTCCGAAGACGCGAGCGTCTCCCTCGTATACTTGCAGGCGTTCGCGAAGAGCGCAGCGACGGCTCTTGCGACGTCGCCGACTTCAGCTTCCTTGAACAGTTCGGGGACCGTTTCAAAAGTGAGCTTAAGCTGATGAGCCTCTATCGCGTCATTAATCGTCGCGATTTGAATGTGAGGACCCTCCTTCAGGATATGAAGACAACGGTCCATGAAAGCTCCTACAGCCCAGTCATTGCGGCCATAGGAAACAATCCTAGTGTGGTTGAAGTCTCGCAACGCTAGCCTTTCTCACGTAATGCTGACTGCATAAGAATACCGCTGGTTCGGCCTCGTCGGCGGTCAACGATGGCGCGACGCAAAGTATTGCTTCGGCAAATTATCCGCCTCGCCACCCTCTTGGCCTCGAAGATGGGGTCGCCGATCTGAAGGAGAAACTATTGCCAGGCTAATTTCACATATATAGTCTGACCATTTCTTTTTATTGACATTACGCAAAAATCGCAATGTCAAATTGTGACTAGGAGTTATATCAGATGGTTTACGAATCCTGTTATTGGAAAGATGACTTACGATCATACGCAACAGAATTACGGGACTTTTCCACTTGTACCACTCTGGAAGACGAGTACCGTGATTATCGCCTGGAAAAGGCTCTCCTGTTGTCCGCCTTTACCGTTCGCTTACTCTTGGATGCAAATAAGCTAAGCGACGGCATCGGTTCGCTTAACCTAAAGGTCGACTTATATCCTGCAAAGAAGGAAGCCCAAAAAGACATCTCGCCCTTGAACAAACGCTTTATTGATGAACGATATTTCGACTTAACTAAATCCACATCTTCATCCATTTCCTTACGACAACTCACGAACCAACTAATTCATTCCGCGGTCGTTGTTATGTTTTCATATGATGAATCAGATTGCGTGCTTGGCTTTTTTGTTGTCTCTGACAAGGACTATGAAAAGCACTTGTGCTATTGCGGCCTGAAGGAGTGGATAAGCGTAGTGGATGCTGTTGCGGCTGATGATGTTGTCTCCGCTCGGATATGGAAGGACCCGAAAACTGGGAAATGGAAAACCGTAAAGCTAGCCGCAGCTGATTTAAAAGATACGGACTCCATCCCGAGCCATTTTGATTACGGAGCGCTTGGCTCAGAGACCCTTGAGGCTATTCGCGAAGGAGAGGCGTTCTTGGCAACGGGGGAGCCCAGTCGCCTTGACAACGCCATCGATTCTATCAATGCATCTCTAGAAAATTCCGAAGCCTAAGGTATTTTGATTTGCCATCTTGACGATATCCAATTTCCTTTCACCGATTGGCAAAACGATTTACACCTAATTATTGTCACTGTTCAGGGGTATTTCCTTTGTTTGTGCCTTGATCTCGCTAAACTAATAGCTGCTGCTACCAGCGCATTTTCTGGTGCACATTCTATTGGCTCCTGCGAAGATCGGAGCGGGTATGTTTGCTGCCGAGTCCCACACCAGCCGTCATTACATTGCGATTGTTGCCATGGCCTGCCTATGCGTTTTGCTGGGCGGGCCTTCTTATGCCGCGGGCGCGGAGAGCCTCGTCATCGCGGGCGCGACGTACTACGAGCCGGGCGTGTCGGGCCCCGGCTGGGCCTGGACCGATGCCGACCACCTGGAGCTTAACGGCTACGCGGGCGAGGCCATCGGCGCCGAGGGCGACCTGGTGCTGACGCTTGACGGGCAGAACTCCGTGACGGAGTCGCATGCGCCCGATGCGGACATCACGCTGTGCGGCATGGAGGTGTGGGGCAACCTGACGCTTCGCGGTACCGGGACCCTGGCGGCGACGGGCTCGCAGTGCGGGGTCCACGTCTCGCAGGCGCTCGTGGTGGACGGATGCACCGTCGATGCCCGGGCAGACGGGGCCGATATTTACGACGAGGCGGTTGCCGGCGTGATCGCAGGAGACATGGCCGTGCGCGGCGGCGGGCGCGTCGTTGCCGCGTGTGCCGGGTCCGGAGCGGGCGTGCGCGCCTACGGCGTTTATCTGCAAGATGCGGGCCTCGGCGATGGTGCGGCCGGCTGCCAGCTTTCCGTTGACGCCTCGTGGCTCGATGCGACCGGCGCCGACGGCGGCGTTGCGTGCACGGGCGGGTCGCTTGCGTCCACGCGGTTTGTGACGCCTGCTGGCGGGACCTTTGGTGCTTGCGGCGTGATGGATGCCTCCGGTGCGGTGTCACCGCATGTGGTGGTTGAGCCCGGGGTCGCCACGCCACCGGCGGGGGAGACCCACAGGAGCGAGGTACCGGGCGATAGCGCGGACAAGTCTCCCATCGATGCTAACCCCGCTGCCGGAGAGCCCACCACGGGGCCCACGGCAAATCCCGCACTGAAACCCGCGGCCGCGACAACCAAGACAACAACGACAGTAACCAAGACCACGGTCGCCAAGACGGCCAAGGCCAAGCCCGCTACGGCAACGACGTCGTCGCTCCCCAAGACCGGCGACAGCAACTGGATCGCCGCTTCCTTAACGCTTTTCATTCTGGGGACAGTGCTCCTGGCAGCCGTATATCGTTGCTAATGCCCCCGTTTAAGTGAGACCAGGGGAGAGGTGAATGCAGCTATTGCAGAAGTCTTTAGCCTTCTACTAAATCAATTTCTTAGAGATTGGTGCCGTTTCAGCTATCGCTGCGACGGCACTATTTCTCAGCTCGACTACCTCTCGATCTGTTACCGATGTTGAGCCTTACGCCCCATCTGCCAGAGCGATAAGATACTTACAATCAAAATTCTACTGTTTGTAAAGCTTCTTGTTCCGCTAAAGGATTGATATATGTCTAATGAAGCTAAAGTTGAGGTTGAAGATGTAGCCTCGTATATCAAATACATCAAAGGTCTTTCACCAACAATAAATGGTGACGCCAGAACAATTGAGTCTACATTTGTGTTTCGTGGACAAGGATCCACTAAGTTTGATCTTGTTCCGTCAATCGGAAGAGACAGTCTTTGGCGTAAACCGGGAAGTGACGCCATTTCTCCTATCATAGGCACCCTTAAGCACGAGGCGGATATTATTGAAACTGCGTGCCGCATATTGCCAAATGTTTTTAATCGAGATTTGCTTCCAATTGATCTTTTAGCCTGTCTCCAGCACTACGGAGTCCCCACCAGACTATTAGATGTCACTTCAAACGCACTTGCCGCCCTCTATTTCGCCTGCGGAAATCTGGATGACGTGGGCGAAGTATTTATCTTTAGGCGACCGGGAGGGGATAAGCAGGAATATCCCATCTGTCAGGCAATCGCGGACTCGTGGCATCTGTTTATGAACTCTAAAGTGTTATCAGACTTTGCTTCACTTGCAATATCTAGACCATACTTTGACTATCAACGTGATCTAGTGCTTTCAAATTGCCCTGAACCAACCGATCAGGCAAAATGGTTTAAGGAGTGCTGCGAAGACACATTATTTGTCTACGGAACTAGATATCTCGATAGGCAAGCCGCTCAGTCGGGGCAATATATCCTTTTCCCAAATGACATTCGTGGTGAAGATCCTTATTTTTCGTTTGAGGAATTCATAAGTCCACTACCCAAAGACAGCCCCGTAATAACCGGTCGTTGCATAGTGCCATCTGATAGAAAAGCATCAATACTGAACGAGTTGAGTAAACTTGGCATTACCGAAGCTTCGCTCTTTCCCGACAGCATTGAGAAGAGATGCGCCGGCATAGTGAGTGAGATTAAGAGACACCGTCACTGAAGATTGCTCTTAATATCAGCGTAGAGAATTATGCTTCAGGCATTATGTCATACGTACTTATAAGGTTCATTGCCTAAAATCTCAATTTAAAACCGATATTTGTTCAAAGCTAACAAATACCTGTTTTAAAACTATATAATTGTTCTTGTTATTTAAGGATGTCTGTGAAAATCGACTTTTGCGAGAAGGATTCTAAAGATGATCCTCAATTTTTCATTTAAGAACTTTCAGAGCTTTCGAGATACTCAGCAGTTCTCGTTTGAACCGATTTCGAGCAAAAAGAAATTTGGGCCCGTGCGAGTAGCCGCGATTTACGGCGCAAACGCGTCAGGCAAATCAAATTTTTTAGACGCTCTGGACTTTGTCTCGTATTTCATTCGCAACGGTTACGCAACAGGTGATTCAAAATCTCATATACCTGTCATTCCTTTTTTACTTGACTCAGAGTCTCGATCAAGTGATACCGAGTTCTCGATTGAATTTACCGCCAGCAATTTGAAGTATGAGTTTTCATTTGGTGTAAACAAAAATGAGGTTACTTATGAGAACCTCACCGTATACCGATCGAAACAGCCGTCCCTCCTCTATGACCGCACTTCGGTAAACGGGAAACAGTCGATTAAATTTGGCAGCTCCTTTACGGGCGCTAAAAAACAGCTTTGGGATATCACGCGTAAAAACTCTTTGTTCTTATCTGTTGTTGCGGCGGCAGGCAATAATGTGGTTCAGCCGGCATTCGCCGCTCTCGCCAACGATGTCTATCTCTACGATGCAACGCATTATCTAGCAGAACTTGCAACCATTAAAAAACTGTTTATCAACGATGACCCTCGAGCCCAAATGTTATCTCAGCTCATTAAATATGCCGACATCGGAATTGACGGCATGGACGTTCGTCAAGCTGAAGGCGTCCCTGGTTTAATAGATTCACTCATCGGACCCGATGATATTCCAAAAGAGGCGCGCAATAAAAAAGCAGATAACTTTAAATGGTCGTTCGCTTATGACCTGTTCTTCCACCACAAAGGCTCGGGAGATGGCTTTTGGCTGGACTCCGCCCATGAATCGGAGGGCACAAAAGCTGCGCTGGCGTTTTTCTCGGTAGCCTTACGCTCTTTAAGCAGTGGGGCCACAACGGTAATTGACGAGCTTGATTCGAGCCTTCATCCCACGCTGTTGCGCGACTTTGTCTCACTGTTTGCCGATCCCAGCACTAATCCAAGGGGCGCGCAGCTAATCTTCTCGACCCATGATGTCACCTTAATGACGCGAACCAGCCCTATGGAAGAGGTGCTTGAACGTGACCAGGTCTGGTTTGTGGAAAAGGACTCTGAAGGTGCTTCGCAATTGATTGCTGCTATGGAATATTCCCCTCGCGCAAATGAGAATCTGGGGCGCAATTATATGAACGGAGTCTACGTACCGCTGCCCAACCCAAGTTTTCATCAACTTGTAGCCCAACTCATGAAGGAAGGCGCTGACATAGATGGCTAAAACAGAAAGGAGGGGGCTTGCTCGCGGCCGCAAAAAGCAGACAAGAGCCAAGCGAAAGCGCCACCTAATTGTGTCCAATGGAAAGGTGACCGAAACCGAATATTTTAACTTTCTTATTACTGAAATGGACGTTCGCGGAAGCGTGCCGTATCGGCATATTGACGGAGACCCTTTGAAGGTGGCCAAGCAGCTTTCGCGAGAGCTCGATTCGGATAAAAAGGCCGTTAAAGCAGGCGAAATCGAAGCATTGAGTTCCGCATGGATCGTAGTCGATTCAGATGAATTCAGAAACCTAGCCGCAGCAGAACGAGAAGCAAAGACAAAAGGGGTTAGGCTCGCGATCTCCAATCCATGCTTTGAAGTATGGCTTATCGATCACGTGTCGCCATGCCCGGAAACTTTTGCATCGACGCCACAATGTGAGAAAAGAGCGCGCGACCTTGGTATTCTAAAATCTACTGACCCCAACAGGTCCTCCGCGTCAAAGTTCAAGTCGGTAAATCTCGAAATGATTGACGGCAACAAGGGCCAGGCTTTGGCCAATGCCGCAAAGCACAATACGGATGATAAACGTCGTGCAAGAGAAATGAATCCGGACAACGTTGCCGCCTATCAAGTATGGACAGACTTGCCTGATCTTGTAGATGACGTATTTGGGTCGGGTAACTAGTGTGATTCAACCCGCGTTAGGGGCAGTCTTTTAACTCAAAAAGTTGTAAACGAGGTAGCAATGCTTTGGAGCTATGTTCAGCTAGATGACGGCACTCAGTTTGCTTACTCAGAGACAAGAGATGACGGGACCGTTCGCGTAGCCGTCGAGCGTCCGGTTGACCTTGGCTCTGACCATGCGGAATGCTTCTTGCCTGCGGTCAAATGGTTCATTGTCGAAGGTTTTTCTACTAACGATCTGGATTTTTTGACCGAGTTCGTCAGATCAAACGCTCCGTTTATCTTCGAGCTTGCAGAACGGCAAAAAGCCGGATCGGCGGTATCCGCGCTGGCCCCCTGGCGCTCTACTGTTGAACGGAAAATATCCCATGATTTCGCCTTCCGACATATCTACCGTCGCCTCCCGCGTGCTGGCTCAATACGACGTCAGCGAAGCCTATTTATTTGGCTCGTTTGCCCGAGGCGAGCAAACGCCCGATAGCGATATTGACTTGCGCCTTGTATGCGGCAACACTATGACGTTCGGCACGCTTTACGAACTCTCCCATGAGCTCGAGAGGGAACTTGGGCGAAAGGTTGATATCGTCACCAACCCACCAGAGCACATGCGCCCGGCATTCCGCAAAAGCATCGAGCAGGAAGAGATACGCCTTTATGTCTCAACATAAACGAAACGATGAGCTTACGGATACAACCCTACAGCCCTGTCCTCCCAAAGAACCTAACGCCGAAAGCCTAGAGGCCATCCGCGAAGGGGATGCGTTCTTTGCCAGTGGAGAACCAGGTCGTTTCGACAACTCCGCCGACCTTATCAATGCAGCTCTAAATGCCCCTGAAATGTGAGAAAACTCAATCACTAAAGAGACGGCCGTCTTGGAGGTGCCAGATCGGCGAGGTACGTACCTCGCCATTTTTGTCCTTCGACGGATAGCGGTACTATCCAGCCTTCTGGCATAGCCCGAGAGCCGACGAGCGCGACCGTGTGACTTCTGGGTTTGCCTTGCAGCTTTTCCCATTCATTTGTATGCTTGACTTTGATTTTGGTCGTAAGGCGCGACCAACGGAATCAAAAGAAAGCCTGCCGAGAAGACCTTGGTCGCAGAGCACGACCAACGCAATCAAAACAATGCTCGCGGAGAAGGCGCTTTCAATCGCATTGATTGGAGGCGCCTCTAATACCAAGAGATATCTACTCTGCCGGAGAGCCAGGAGCAAAGGTGGCGGTCGAACGCGCCTGATAACGGGTATCGCTCTAACGAAACCAGTACTACGCTTGGATCCAGGACCTCGTTTCCGGAAGCCGCACGACCAGTGGACTCGCCGAAGAGTTGCGCCGCGGTTGCATTGTGGGCGCGGGCGACCCGTCACCCGTATAGAATCAAACCATCCGCACGCCAGTTATTGAATGGATTGGACACCACATGGAAATCCCCGGCACCCTGTGCAGCAATGTGTACGACTTCGCGTTTTGCCCCGAGCCCTGCTACGACCGCTTGGCCGACCTCGCCGACCCCGAGGACTGGGGTCCCGGCAACCGCATCCTCAAAAACTACCTGTCGTTTTCGTTTAGCCGCGCAGTATTTTTGACCGAGCGCGACGTGGACCAGACCGCGCCGTCCAACCTGCCGCTGGTGTTCGACGACGACCGATGCCTGTTTAACACCGGCCTGTACACGCGCCGCTACGAGACCATCTACGGCCTGTTTGAGCCCAACACCAAGCCCGACGCGCGCCAGCGCTGGTTTTTGAAGGGCTTCTTTAAGGAGAGCGACCCCATGCTGGTCTCATTTGAGTACCTGCCGTGCCGCGTGCGCTTTGCCGAGGACCCCTCCGAGCTGGTCTTTGACTACCGCCTTCCCATCCGCTCCAACATCGACCACATTCTGGGCGACGAGGAAAACCTTACGCGCATTCTCGCCAGCCTGATGGGGGAGGGCAACTCGCTGCTGCTGCGCCGTGCCTTTGAGGGAGCCGTCGTCGAGGCCGCCCGCCGCGCCGCAGCCAACTATACGCTCGCGGTGCCGCAGTTCTACGGCGGCCGGATCCAGCTACTCCTACCGCTGTGCCTGACCGGCGACAAGCCCGAGCTGGCGCTGACCATCCAACGCGAGGACGGTTTCTACGCCGCGCGCACCTGCCTCACGCTCGACATGGCCTACAACAACGCGCGACTTATCTGCCGACCCGAAACCTCGTGGATCAAGCGATAAAGGGTGGTTTAGCTGGGGGTTTGTCGGCTGTCCTGATTGCTGTGGCGCGGTTTGCGCCCGCGAATTTAAAATCGGAAGCAAAAAGTTCTTGGTAAACCACGCACGGCTATGTTAGTATCTCTTTTGCCGAAAGGCGACGGGCGATTGGCTCAGGGGTAGAGCATATCCTTCACACGGATGGGGTCACAAGTTCGAATCTTGTATCGCCCACCATCAAAAGCGTAGGTCAGAGGTGTTAAACCTCTGGCCTTTTTCTATTTGACACCAAGGCCGACACCAAAATCGACTCGAAGTCGTATAAGGCGTCATTTTTTTATCGCGCCCTTTTTTGACGCCATCGCATGTTTTGTATAAAACACATCCGCATTTTCATTGAACTCCCCATGTGATTCGAGCGCAAATGTGGAGACAGGGACCGCATGCCCAGAGCGCCTTCCAGCGGATTTCTATCACACGACGGTTTTCGGCAGAACTCGTCAAGCTTTTGGTCAGCGTTTGGTCAGCTTCCGGTACTTACCCGCATGATGCCCCGGTAGATAATCGTCCACGACCACAACCGCATGGTCTACGGCCGATACCAGGGGAGGCACAAATGGACGATATCATCTGCGCAAACACTGCATTCCGCTATTGGCGCTGCCCACCGCAGGTGCGCGACCTCTACCCGCGCCTACCCAACTCCGAAGAAGGCTGGCGAGCTCTATCCCAAGCCCCATTCGTAACCGACGTCCTCAAGACCCCGATTATCGCTGTTGCTTCGCCAGGTTGTTGTAATCACCACTCGGGATTGCGCTCTACTATTCGCTGGGAAGGGGCTTCGGATACCGGCACAACAACCGACACTCATTTAGGCTTTAGCGTCACCAATCCGCTTAACACGCTATTTACTATGACACGCTTTGTGTCCCAAATAGATCTCGTACTGGCTATGTACGAACTTTGCGGCTGGTTTTCTGTTTTCGAGCCGACCCCCGCTGTCGAAATGCAGTTAAAAATCGCGTTAAAGGAGAATCGCAATTCCAGCACGCAGGATCTGTTCGAACTTGGAGAAGGCGAAGACGAGATTCCTTGGAAACGAGTTTATGCCCGCACAACCGTAAAGGTCCCAGCAAATGAAGGCCAAACGAACAATCGCGAGGATGGAAGAGAGGTTACGAAACTCAAAGGTACTTCGCTTTGGATGAGAAAGCCACTCATCGAACTGAGCGACTTGCATCGATTCGCCGAAAAGGTCAAAAGTCAAATGTGGGGAAAGCAGTTTTATGATGCCGCTCAGCAGGTTATCGGCATTGCTGCATCTCCACTCGAGGTCGCGGGGGTCCTGCTTCTAAGTCGTTCTCGACGTCTAGGTGGTTCAGGATTCAGATACGTATACCTCAACGATTTAACCCCTCTATCCGAGGAAGCCCAAAGCATCGCAGGTCAAAAGGTTTGCTACGGTGACATCGTGATTGTAAACCCAATCCTAATGAAGACAGCAATTATCGAAATCCAAGGTGAGGTCATCCATGGGTCAGGCGCGGTACTTGACCAAGATGCGGAGCGCATGACTGCGCTCCAGAGCATGGGTTTCGATGTGTTCCTGGTAACCCACGATATGCTTAACGACAAAAAACAGCTAGACGCCATAGTCAAAAGCGTCTGCAGTCGTTTGGGGATTCGATATAAAGCCAAATCCGAGGCAATGAAGCGCGCCGAGACGCGACTGCGAGCAAATGTTCTGTGCAACTGGTTGGAACTCGGAAATTAGCCGGCGACAAGGCGCTAGAACGACCTAGTTTTCCTGCTAGTGAATTAGTATCATTTCAAAACTATGCCGGATTACGGGGCTGGACCCGGACCGGCCGTCCATACCCTGCATTTCGCTGAATGCGCAAGCCGTCTACCTGCGGTTTTGATTTTACCGATTACGGCATGCTCGGGGGTTCCCGGCCTGGCCCCGTAAACCGGCATGGTTTTGAAATCGCCGGGTGGGCGGGAGCGCGATCGGCCCCGATAATGGGCCCGGCGCAGGCGGGATGGCCGCTGGGATGATGACGGCCCACGCCGTGGAGGCGAAAAACGGCTGGCCGCGGAACTCGAGGTCTCCCGAGGGCACCGCGGGGCTTCGCGGCCCGTTCCCGCGCCTGCGACCGAGGCCGGGCTGCGCCCCCCCTAGCCGAAAGTTTTTCCAAAATTGTCCTTGCATCGTGGTCCGAGTTCCCGTATAGTACTTTTTCGCACGGGGGCGTAGCTCAGCTGGGAGAGCGCTTGACTGGCAGTCAAGAGGTCAGGGGTTCGATCCCCCTCGTCTCCACCCGAGCATTGAATGAGGCTCCAACGCAAGTTGGGGCCTTTTTTCATATAGGCACACAAGGTCAAAGGCGGCACCATGATCCTCCTGGTCGACAAGATCGTGCGTTGAACGGGCGCCGCGTGCATGGTAGTATTTCACGACGTGGTTCATGATAGGGACCTGTTCCATTGGTCTCTATCGCACGCGCCATTTTATAAGGGCTCTTGGCGCAACGGTTAGCGCAGGGGACTCATAATCCCTGGGTTCTGGGTTCGAATCCCGGAGGGCCCACCAGAGAATCGAGGGGCCGGGCAAATAGCCCGGCTTCTTTTTGCCATAGTTCCCACTCCATATGCCTGCCAAATTGCTTTGAAAAACGTTTGCAGTTCAAATCCACGTAAAAGATTATGCTGGTTGACAAGAACCATTTCAAAACTATGCCGGATTACGGGGCTGGACCCGGACCGGCCGTCCATACCCTGCATTTCGCTGAATGCGCAAGCCGTCTACCTGCGGTTTTGATTTTACCGATTACGGCATGCTCGGGGGTTCCCGGCCTGGCCCCGTAAACCGGCATGGTTTTGAAATCGCCGGGTGGGCGGGAGCGCGATCGGCCCCGATAATGGGCCCGGCGCAGGCGGGATGGCCGCTGGGATGATGACGGCCCACGCCGTGGAGGCGAAAAACGGCTGGCCGCGGAACTCGAGGTCTCCCGAGGGCACCGCGGGGCTTCGCGGCCCGTTCCCGCGCCTGCGACCGAGGCCGGGCTGCGCCCCCCCTAGCCGAAAGTTTTTCCAAAATTGTCCTTGCATCGTGGTCCGAGTTCCCGTATAGTACTTTTTCGCACGGGGGCGTAGCTCAGCTGGGAGAGCGCTTGACTGGCAGTCAAGAGGTCAGGGGTTCGATCCCCCTCGTCTCCACCCGAGCATTGAATGAGGCTCCAACGCAAGTTGGGGCCTTTTTTCATATAGGCACACAAGGTCAAAGGCGGCACCATGATCCTCCTGGTCGACAAGATCGAAAAAAGCTTCGGCGCACGCGTCCTCTTTAGCGGCGCGTCCTTCCAGATCAACCCCGGCGAGCGCTTCGCGCTCGTGGGCCCCAACGGCGCCGGCAAAACCACCATGCTCAAAATCATCATGGGCATCGACAGTCCCGACTCCGGCCAGGTCCAGTACGCAAAGGACTGCCAGGTGGGCTACCTAGAGCAGGAAACTAATCTGGAGCACAAGGACACCACCATCCTTGCCGAGGTCATGGCCGCCGCCAAGGAAATCCGCCGCATGGGCGAGCGCGCCAACGAGCTGCAGGCCCAGATCACCGAGCTCTCCGAGCAGGGCAAGGACGTCGACGCACTCCTCAACGAGTACGGCCAGGTCCAGGACCGCTTTGAACATCTGGGCGGCTACGAACTCGAGAGCAATGCCCGCAAGATCCTGTCCGGCCTTGGCTTTAAGGTCACCGACTTTGAGCGCCCGTGCTCCGAGTTCTCGGGCGGCTGGCAGATGCGCATCGCACTTGCTAAGCTCTTCCTGCGTCATCCCGACCTGCTGTTGCTGGACGAGCCGACCAACCACCTGGACCTCGAGAGCGTCCAGTGGCTGCGCGGCTTTATCGCAAACTACGACGGCGCCGTCCTCATCGTCAGCCACGACCGCGCCTTCATGGACGCCTGCGTCGACCACGTCGCCGCTCTCGAAAACCGTCGCGTAACCACCTACACCGGCAACTACAGCAGCTACCTTAAGCAGCGCGAGGACAACCTGGAGCAGATGCGCGCAAAGCGAGCCGCCCAGGAGCGCGACATCGCCCACATGCAGGCCTTCGTCGACAAGTTCCGCTACAAGCCCACCAAGGCTGCCCAGGCTCAGGAGCGCATCCGAAAGATCGAGCAGATCAAAAAAGAGCTCGTCATCCTGCCCGAGGGCCACAAGCATATCGACTTTAAGTTCCCCGACCCGCCGCGCTCGGGCGATATGGTCGTGGGCCTCGAGGGCGTCTCCAAGTCATACGGCGACAAGCACATCTACAGTGACATCGACCTCAAGCTCTACCGCGGCGAGTATGTGGCGCTCGTCGGCCCCAACGGCGCCGGCAAGTCCACCCTCATGAAGATCCTCGCCGGCCTGGAACCGCCCACCACCGGAACCCGGGACCTGGGAACCAACGTGGGCGTGGCCTATTACGCCCAGCACGCGCTCGAGGGCATGACCGAGTCCAATACCGTCCTGCAAGAGATCGACACCGTTACGCCCAAGTGGACCGTGCCGCAGCAGCGCAGCCTGCTGGGCGCCTTCCTGTTTAGCGACAACGATTCCATCGAGAAGCAGGTTCGCGTCCTCTCCGGTGGCGAAAAGGCGCGTCTGGCCCTGGCAAAGATGCTCGTGGCCCCCGAGGCACTCCTGTGCCTGGACGAGCCCACCAACCACCTAGACATCGACTCGGTGGACATGCTCGAGAATGCCCTGCAAAGCTTCCCCGGCACCATCGTGCTGATCAGCCACGACGAGCACCTGGTACGTGCCGTGGCCAATCGCGTAATCGACATCCGCGATGGTAACGTCACGGTCTACGACGGCGACTACGACTACTACCTCTACAAGCGCGAGGACCTCGCGGCCCGCGCCGCCGCCGAGGCGGCAGGGGAGAGTGCGCCGGCGGGGGGCAAGCCCGCCTGCGCCGCCCAGGCCAACACCCCCGTCGTAGCACCCAAGCCCGCCGAGGGCAAAAAGACCAAGGAGCAAAAGCGTGCCGAGGCTCAGGCCCGTGCCGCGCTCAACAAAAAGCTCAAGGGCGTGCGCAACCAGCTCAAGAAGATCGAGACGGAGCTCGATAAAAAGCGAGCCCGCTATGACGAGCTTATGGAACTGATGGCAAGCGAAGAGCTTTATGCCGATCAGGACAAGTTCAACGCCGCGCTGGGGGAATATAACGGCCTTAAGCAAGAGCTGCCCAAGCTCGAGGACGAATGGCTGGAGCTTTCCACCCAGATCGAAGAGGAGACCGCACGTGAACTCTCGTAAGGCCGCTGCCGTGGCGATGAGCATCATCGCCATCGCCTGTCGCATCTGCGGCATTTTTATGAGTGCGATGACCGTGCTGTTGTGCTTTAGCGGCCTCACCGCCAAGCTGCAGATCGTGGGCTTTGTCGTTGAGCTTTCGCGCGCGCTGCCGAACGCCATCGCCGGCTACGGCGTCATCACGTCGCCCTTTGGCGGTGTGTTCCGCCTGGATTATGCTATCGTCGCCGTCATTCTGTTTGTAATTGACTACCTGCTCACGCGCGCTTCGCGCCGCGTCCGCTAGGGGAGCGCCATGTCCAGCAGCTACATCATGAACCTGCTCGCCAGCGCCGTCGCCGTCATTGTGGGCATCGTCATCCACGAGAGCGCGCACGCCGCCGCGGCCTGGGCACTCGGCGATAAGACGGCCCGTTCGCGCGGTCGTGTCTCGCTCAACCCGCTCAACCATATCGACCCATTCGGTACCATTCTCCTGCCGCTGCTGATGCTCGCCGCCGGAGGCCCGGTGTTCGCCTTTGCCAAGCCGGTGCCTGTCTACCTCAACAACCTCAAGCACCCCAAGCGCGACGAGGTCCTGGTGAGCGTTGCCGGCCCCGCATCGAACATCGCGCTCGCCTGTCTTGCCGCGGTCCTCATGCGCCTAGCCTATGGCAGCCTCTACACCAGCATGTCCTTTGCCCTGGCGTCACAGATCATGAACTTCGGAGCCACCTTTATCGTGGTCAACCTGTCGCTCGCGTTCTTCAACCTCATCCCGATTCCGCCGCTTGATGGCTCGTCGATCATCGTGCTCTTCCTCAAGGGCAAGGCGCTCAACAACTATTACCGCCTGCAGCAATACGCTATGCCCATACTCATCCTGGTTCTATACCTGCTGCCTATGTGGACCGGCATCGATGTAATCGGCCGCTATTTCGACGTTACCGTGTATCCGCTTGCTGAGCAGCTGCTCAACTTCGCAATCGCCGGTATCTAAGGTAAACTAACAGGTCGACCGTGCAAAACGGTCGCAACATGCACCCAAACCGCGCCGCGAAGGCGCCGTCAAAGGAGGTCGAAGATGTCGTATCGCGTGTCGACGCAGGTCTACAGCGGACCGTTCGACCTGCTGCTGCAGCTGGTAACCCGCCAAAAAGTAGATATCGGCGCCATCTCCATCAGCGAGGTGGCCGAGCAGTACCTTGCCGAGGCCGAGCGCATCGAGGCGCTGGACCTGGACGTGGCGAGCGACTTTTTGCTGGTCGCGGCAACCCTTTTGGACATCAAGGCCGCCTCTCTGGTGCCGCAGGAGGCCCCGCGCAAAGTCGATGACGACGATGACGAGTTCGACGAAGACCTCGAGGAGCTCAGCACGCTCGACGGCGACGCCCTGCGCGAGGTCCTGATCCAGCGCCTGATTGCCTACAAGCAGTTTAAAGGCGCGGCTGCGGCCCTCGGTGCGCGCATGCAGGCCGAAAGCCGCATGCATCCGCGCGTGGCCGGCCCCGACCCCGAGTTCCTAGGCCTTATGCCCGACTACCTTGCCGGCATCACGCTGCGCGGTCTCGCCGTCATCTGTGCCGACTTGGACGGCAAGCGCCAGACCTTCCTGCTGGAGGCCGAGCATGTGGCGCCGCATCGCGTGCCGCTCGACCTGACCGTGGCCTCAGTCGACCGCTTTACCATGGCGCACCAAACCTGCACCTTCCGCGAGCTACTGGACGGCGATGCCACCACCGAGCAGCTCGTCGTCACCTTCCTGGCCATGCTGGAGCTCGCCAAGCGCGGCTCGCTCACGCTGAGCCAGGACGAGATCTTTGGAACCATCTGCATCAACCGAATCGAGGGCGCCGAGGCATACGTGCCCGGCGAGGGCCCCGAGCTCACCGAATAGGAGCCGCAACCATGTCAACCCTTTCCACGCTGGAGGCAAACAGCCTCAAAGGCGCCCTCGAGGCGCTGCTGCTGGTGTCGAGCGACCCGGTGAGTGCGCCCGCGCTGGCCGGCGCACTGGATATCGCCCCCGGCGAATGCGCATCGCTGCTCGCCGAGCTCAAGGTTGAGTACGAGGAGGCCAACCGCGGCTTTCAGCTGCGCGAGGTCGCCGGCGGCTGGCGCCTGTTTACGCACCCCGCCTACCACGACGTGGTCGAGGCCTATGTGTTGAGCTGGGACACGCAAAAGCTGTCGCAGGCGGCGCTCGAAACCCTGGCCGTCATCGCATACCACCAGCCCGTGACTCGCGAGGTGATCAAGGGCATCCGCGGCGTCAATTCTGACGGCGTCATCGCGTCGCTCGTGGACAAGGGCCTGGTGCGCGAGCTCGGCCGCGACCCCCAGCGCGGTCAGGCCATCATTTACGGCACGACCAACGCCTTCTTGGAAAAGTTCGGCCTGCGCTCCACCCGCGACCTGCCCGATCTGGAGCAGTTTGCCCCCGACGAGCAGTCGCGCCAGTTTATCCGCGAACGCCTGAGCGGCCGCAGTATTCAGTCCACGCTCGAGGAGCAGGCCGAGGACCTGGACGAAGAGCGTGAACTGCTCGATACCGATGTTGAAGATGTTGAGGCAGTCGAGGACTTGGAGACCCTGGTCGTCGACGAGACCTCGGAGGATTTGCATGACGAGGACTAACGAAGTAGGGGAGACGCGCGCCATGAGCAACGCAGTACCCGCAACCGACGCCCAGTCCGTCTACCCGCACACCATGCGCCTGCAGCGCTTTTTGGCGCGCGCGGGCGTGGCGAGCCGCCGCGGATCGGAAGACCTGATGACTGCCGGCCGCGTGACCGTCAACGGCCAGGTCGCGACCGAGCTGGGCACTAAGGTCGACGTCGACCGCGACCATATCGAGGTCGACGGCATGCCCGTCAAGCTCAACCAGGGCGCCGTGTACCTGATGCTCTACAAGCCGACCGGCTACCTCACCACCATGAGCGATCCGCAGGAACGCCCTTGCGTGGCCGATCTGGTCCCGCGCGACCGCTTTCCGGGGCTCTTTCCGGTGGGTCGTCTGGACTGCGACACCACGGGCCTTTTGCTCTTTACCACCGACGGCGACCTGTCGCAGGACCTGCTGCACCCCAGCAAGCACGTCTACAAGACCTACCAGGCGCTGGTGGACGGCCACCTGACCGACCGCGACTTGGAACCACTCCGTCGCGGTATCGAGCTCGATGACGGCCTGTGCCAGCCGGCGATCTGCCGCGTCATCAACGCGCGCGAGGCCGAGGCCGTTGCCCCGCAAGGCGTCAAGCCCGGCACCACCGCCGTTGAGGTCATCATCCGCGAGGGCCGCAAGAACCAGGTCAAGCGCATGCTGAGCAAGATCCACCACCCGGTGATCCGACTGCACCGCTGCAACTTTGCCGGCCTGGAACTCAAGGACGTGGCCAAGGGCTCGTGGCGCGAGCTCACCGACCGCGAGGTGCAGATTCTCAAGGCCGGCGGCATCCCGCCCAAGCAGGCCAGCTCCAAGCGGGACGACCCCAACGCGACAGCAGTCAACCCCGCGACCCGCACGCGTCACCACGGCAGCCACGGCTCCGCACCCAAGCGCAACACCTACCGCGAGCGCTACACGGGCTAGGCAACCCGCCGCGCCCTAACGCCCGCGAACCATACCAGCACGTCAATCATCGAAAGGAAGCATTGCATGATCGTCGCCATCGACGGCCCCGCCGGTTCCGGCAAGTCCACCATCGCCAAGGAGATCGCCCGCCAGCTGGGCTTTAACAAGCTCGACACGGGCGCCATGTATCGCGCCGTCACCTTCGCCGCGCTCGACCGTGGCATCGATTTGGACGACGAGGCGGCAATCGACGCCCTCGCCGAGCAAATCGAGATCCGCTTTACCAACGGCACCGGCGAGGACACGCGCCTGACCATTGACGGCCAGGACGCTTCGGCCGCCATCCGCACCCCGCAGGTCGACGCCAACGTGTCCAAGGTCTCGGCCTATCCGGGCGTGCGCGCCGCCATGCTCATCCACCAGCGCCGCGCCGCCGAGGACCGCGATATCGTCGCCGAGGGTCGCGACATCGGTACCGTCGTGTTCCCTAACGCGCAGGTCAAGGTCTTCCTGACCGCCGACCCGCGTGAGCGCGCCCGCCGCCGCGTGCTGCAGCGTCACCAAAACGACGCCCAGCCACTCACGTCCGAGCAGCTCGAAGCCGAGGTCGACGAGACCCTCGACGCCCTTAAGCAGCGCGACAAGCTCGACAGCAGCCGCGAGGTCGCCCCGCTCGTGCCCGCCGAGGACGCCGTGCACGTCGACTCCACCGCCCACACCATCGACGAGGTCGTCTCGATAATCGAGGACCTCATTAACCAAAGGAGGTAGCCCATGCGCCTGTTTAAGCAGACGCCCGAGGACTATTACAACGCCCCCTACGCCGAGTTCCCGGCGCTCATCCGCGGCACCGTCGTCGTAGTTATGGCCATCCTTTGGGCCTTCTCCAAGCTCATGTGGCGCTGGAAGGTAGAGGACGCCGATCTTCTGTTTGAGCGCCAGGAAGGCCGCGGCAGCGTGGTCATCTGCAACCACACCTCGATGGCCGAGCTCTTGGCCGTGGAGACGGCGCTGTTCTTTGGCGGCCGCCGCATTCGACCCATTTTTAAGTCCGAGTTCGCCAAGAGCAAGATTGTGCGCTGGGCCTTTAGCCGCGTTGGCGGCATCCCCGTCGAGCGCGGTACCGCCGACATGAAGTGCTTGCGTGCCGCTCAGCATGCGCTGCAGCGCGGCGAGGACGTCCTGATCTTCCCCGAGGGCACGCGCATCCGCTCGCGCGAGATCAAGCCCGAGGTCCACGGCGGCTTTGCGCTCATCGCCCAGATGGGCAAGGCGCCCGTCAACCCGCTCGCCATCTGTGGCTGGTCCGACATCACGCCCGCGGGCAAAAAGCTCATGCGTCCCAAGAAGTGCTGGATTCGTGCCGGCAAGGCCGTCTCACTTTCCGACGCACCGGCCGGGCTTAAACGCACGGAGCGCTTGGCCTGGTTTGAATCCGAGGCCATGAACCGCGTCTACGCTATGCGCGACGACCTGTGCGCCGAGCATCCGGGAAGGTTCTAACCATGAGCGAGGAAGTCATGAACACTGCCGAGCCTGCGCCCGGCAAGGCAGACGCTCCCACCATCGAAATCGCAGCCCACGCCGGCACTTGCTACGGCGTACAGCGTGCGCTCGATATGGCGCTGGTGGCCGCGCCGCAGGCAGGGGAGTGCACTCAGGTCCATACCTTGGGTCCGCTCATCCATAACCCCATCGTGGTACGCGAGCTCGCTGAGGCAGGCGTTGGCTTGGCCGAAACCCTGGACGACGCAGCAACCGGCACCGTGATCATCCGCGCCCACGGCGTGGTGCCGCAGGTCATCAATGCCGCTCGCGAGCGTGGCCTTAACGTCGTCGACGCCACCTGCCCCTACGTGAAGAAGGTCCACGTGGCCGCCGAGCGGCTGGTGCGCGAGGGCTATCGCGTACTCGTCGTGGGTGAGCCGGGCCATCCCGAGGTGGAGGGCATCCTTGGCCACGCCGGCGATGATGCGCAGGTCGTGAGCTGTGCCGCCGACGCCAACGCCTTGTCGTTCAAGGGCAAGGTGGGCCTGGTTGTGCAGACCACCCAGACCGCGCAGAACCTCGCCGAGGTCGTGGCTGCCATCACCCCGCGCGTGCAGGAGCTGCGCGTGATCAACACCATCTGCGCCGCCACGAGCGAGCGTCAACAGGCAGCAGCCACACTTGCCAAACGCTGCGACTGCATGGTCGTCGTAGGCGGCAAGAACTCGGGCAACACCCGCCGCCTGGCTCAAATTTGCGCAGACGCCTGCGAGCACACGCATCACATCGAGGAAGCTTCCGAGCTCCAGGACGCGTGGTTTACCGACGCTCACCACATCGGCATCACCGCCGGAGCCTCCACCCCGCAAGAACACATCGAGCGCGCCGTAACGCGCATCAAGGAGCTTTGCCGCTAATCATGGACCAGACCGTACCCGCATACGCCGCCGAGGTGGCCGATTACGGGCGCAGCCGCGACCCCGAGCCGGGTGAGGGCGCGCTCGTTAAGAATGTGCGTCCCGAATCGCCCGCATGGGATGTGGGCATCGAGCCGGGCATGCGCGTGCTCACGGTCAATGGCGAGCAGCTCACCGACATGATCGTGTGGCTCTGGGAGGCCGACGACGACACCGTCGAGTTGGAAGTTCTCGACCCGCGCGACAACACCATCACCTCCGTCGAGCTCGACCGCTTCCCGGGCGAGGACTGGGGCCTTGAGTTCGACGGCCCCATCTTCGACGGCATGCGCACCTGTGTGAACGCCTGCGTGTTCTGCTTTATGACCATGCTGCCCAAGGGCGGCCGCTCCACGCTCTATATTCGCGACGACGACTATCGTCTGAGCTTTTTACAGGGCAACTTCGTCACGCTCACGAATCTCTCCGACGAAGATGTTCAAAACGTCATCCAGCGCAACATGAGCCCCATGAACGTGTCGGTCCATGCCGTAAGCCCCGACGTCCGCCGTCGTATGATGGGCCGCAACGCCCAGCGGGGCATGGACGTACTCGAGGCCATCATGGCCGCCGGCATCGAGATTCACGCGCAGATCGTGTTGTGCCCCGGCATGAACGACGGCGAGGAGCTGGAAAAGACCCTGCGCTTTTGCGAGGAGCACGAGCAAATCACAAGCCTGGGCATTGTGCCGCTCGGTTTTACCAAGCATCAGAACCGTTTTAGCTGGTCCTACAGCGACAAGCCCGAGCTAGCGCGCGAGACCATTGCCATGATCCGCCCCTACCAGGATCGTGCCTACGAACGCTTTGGCCGCCACACCTTCCAGATGAGCGACGAGTTCTATCTGGACGCCGGCATCGATCCTCCCGAGGCAGACTTTTACGACGGGTACCCGCAGTACTACGACGGCATTGGCATGATCCGCTCATACCTAGACGAGACGGACGATGTGCTTGCCGCCGATGCCGAGCGACTGGCCCGCGTCCGCGAGGCCATCGCCACTCGCAGCCAGCACCTGCTGTGCCTCTCGGGCGCCAGCGCACGCGACACGGTGGCCCGCTTTGTGGAGTCGCCCCGAGGACTCGCCGGCACTGTCACGGCCATCAAGAATCGCTACTTTGGCGGCAACGTGGACGTAACCGGCCTCATCGTCGCGTGTGACATACTGGAGCAGCTGCCCCAAGATCTGTCGGGGGTTATGCTCTTTGTGCCTAAGCTCATGTTCAACGCTGACGGCATGACGCTTGACGAGTATCATCGTGACGATTTACTCGCAAGCCTTACCAGTCGCGGCGCCGAGGTTCATGTGGTGTCGACCATGCCGCATGAGCTGCTCGATACCCTGGAGCACATCCTTGGCATTGTGCCTGCCGACTCTAACACTTCCACTGACCCTACCCATTAAAGGAGAGCAGATGAAACCTATCGTCGCCGTCGTCGGACGCCCCAACGTGGGCAAGTCCACGCTCGTTAACCGCCTGGCCCAGACCTCGGACGCCATCGTCCACGAGTCTCGCGGCGTCACGCGCGACCGCTCGTATCACACGGCCGATTGGAACGGCCGCGAGTTCACCATTGTCGACACGGGCGGCATCGAGCCGCTCAAGAGCGATGACGTGTTTGCCACGTCCATCCGCGACCAGGCGCTCGCCGCCGCCGAGGAAGCCGCCGTCATCCTGTTTGTGGTCGACGGCCGCACCGGCGTCACCGAGGAGGACGAGTCGGTCGCCCGCATGCTCAAGCGCTGCGACAAGCCGGTCTTTCTGCTGGTGAACAAGCTCGACAACCCCGACCGCGAAAACGACAGCATCTGGGAGTTTTATTCGCTCGGCATCGGCGAGCCCACGCCGCTCTCGGCCCTGCATGGCCACGGCACGGGCGACCTGCTCGACGACATCGTGGCCCTGCTGCCCGAGGAGGAGGACGAGGTCGCCGACGAGTTCCCCGATGCGCTGAACGTAGCCATCATCGGTCGCCCCAACGCCGGTAAGTCCTCGCTGTTTAACCGCATCCTGGGCGCCGACCGCTCCATCGTGTCCAACATCGCCGGCACCACGCGCGATGCCATCGACACCGTCGTCGAGCGCGACGGCAAGCACTACCGCATGGTCGACACCGCGGGCATTCGCAAGAAGAGCACCGTGTACGAGAACATCGAGTACTACTCCATGGTCCGCGGCCTGCGCGCCATCGACCGCGCCGACGTGGCGCTGCTTGTCGTCGACGCCTCCGTGGGCGTCACCGAGCAGGACCAGAAGGTCATGGGCTTGGCCATCGAGCGCGGCTGTGCCATCGTGGTGCTGCTCAACAAGTGGGACCTGCTCGACGACGACCGCAAGCGCGAGGCCTGCATGGAGACCGTCGACCGCCGTCTGGGCGTCATGGCCCCCTGGGCCCAGTACCTGCGCATCTCGGCCCTGACCGGCCGCAGCGTCGAGAAGATCTGGGCGATGGTCGACGCTGCCGAAAAGACGCGCTCGCAAAAGATCACCACCTCGCGCCTCAACACGTTCCTCACCGACCTGCGCGAGTTTGGCCACACCGTGGTGGACGGCAAGCGTCGCCTACGCATGCACTACGTGACCCAGACGGGTGTCAACCCGCCGACGTTTACGTTCTTCGTCAACCACAGCGACCTGGTCAACGACACCTACCAGCGCTACGTTGAGAACCGTATGCGCTCGACCTTCGATTTTTCCGGTACGCCCATTCGACTCTTCTTTAGGAAGAAGGAGCAAAAGGATGCATAATCCGATTCTGCTGACCGCCATCTGCGCCGTGGTCTCGTTCTTTATCGGAGCGATTCCGTTTGGCCTGATCCTGGGCCGTGTGTTCAACCACACCGACATTCGCAAGGCGGGCTCCGGCAACATCGGCACCACCAACGCCCTGCGTGTGGCCGGCCCCAAGGTGGCCGCGCTCACGCTACTGCTCGACTGCCTTAAGGGCGCTATCTGCGTCCTTATCGCCCGTCCGCTCATCGCGGGCGTGGGCTATGGCTTCCCCGTGAGCATCATGGCGCCTGGAGCCCCCGGCGATTGGATGCTCGGCATCATCTGCCTGGCAGCGGTGTGGGGCCACATCTTCTCGCCCTACCTCAACTTCCATGGCGGCAAGGGTATCGCCGTGGGCCTGGGCGTCATCCTCGCCTGGTACTGGCCCATCGGACTTTCGCTGCTGGGCATGTTTATCGTGGCCGTCGCCATCACCAAGTTTGTGTCGGTGGGTTCGCTTGCCGCGGCCATCGGTCTTCCCATCGCCGTCTGCGCGGTCTTTCCGTACGGCAGCCTGGGTCTCAAATTTTGCATGGCGCTGATCGGCATCACCGTGGTGTGGGCCCATCGCGCGAACATCAAAAAGCTCATGACGGGTAAGGAGTCCAAGCTCTCGTTTACCAAGCGCGTCACCGAGCCCGACGATAAGTAGGAGAGAGTCATGAATGTTGCGCTGATTGGCTCCGGCTCCTGGGGAACCGCCGTCGCCGGCCTTGCCGCCGCTCGAGCCGAGCGCGTGACCATGTGGGCCCATAGCGAGCAGACGGCCGCCGGCATCAATGGCGGGCACCGCAATCCCCGGTATCTGGTGGACTACGAGCTGCCCGGCAGCGTCGTCGCCACCACGGACCTGGCGCAGGCGCTTGACGGCGCCGAGGCCATCATCTTTGCCGTGCCCTCCACGCACCTTCGCAGCGTGTGCCACCAGGCCGCGCCCTTTATCGCCGCCGATACCCCGGTGCTCTGCCTCACAAAGGGCATTGAGCCCGAGTCCGGCCTGCTCATGAGCGAGGTCATCGCCAGCGAGATCGGCAACGAGGCACGTGTCGCGGCTCTTTCTGGCCCCAACCATGCCGAGGAAATCTGCCGCGGAGGTCTTTCTGCCGCCGTCATCGCCAGCGAAGATACGCAGGTAGGGGAGACCTTTAAGGACTTGCTCCTGTCCACGGCCTTTCGCATCTATCTGTCGCAAGACATGACCGGTGTCGAGGTCTGCGGCGCCATGAAAAATGTCATCGCCATCGTGTGCGGCATCTCCGCCGGCACCGGTGCCGGCGACAACACGCTCGCCCTTATCATGACGCGCGGCCTGGCCGAGATTAGCCGTCTGGTGCATGCCCGCGGCGGTCAAGCTATGACCTGCATGGGACTTGCCGGCATGGGTGACCTCATTGCCACCTGCACCTCCGAGCATTCGCGCAACCGCACCTTTGGCTACGAGTTTGCCCACGGCGTTTCGCTCGACGAGTACCAGACGCGCACGCATATGGTTGTCGAGGGCGCCGTCGCCGCCCGCAGCGTGAGCGAACTCGCCCGTTCGCTGGGCGTAGACATTCCGCTCACCTTTGCCGTGGAGCAAACGCTCTACAACGGTGTTACTTTGGATAGGGCGCTCGAGATTCTCACCGACCGCGTCCCTTCTCAAGAGTTCTACGGACTCACCGACTAGCGCAGAAAGGCTACTACCATGGGTTCCATTAAAATCGCTCCGTCCATCCTTTCGGCCGATATGGCCAACCTCAAGGGCGAACTCGACAAGATCGCCGGTGCCGACCTTGTGCACTTCGACGTCATGGACGGCCACTTTACCGGCAACCTCACCTTTGGCGTTGACATCCTTAAGGCCGTCAAGCGCTCCACCGATGTGCCGGTCGACGCGCACCTGATGGTGTCGAACCCCGACGAGACGGTCGATTGGTACGCCGACGCCGGAGCCGACATGATCACCGTGCACTACGAGGCTTCCACGCACCTGCACCGCACGCTCACCCATCTGCAGCAGCGCGGCGTCAAGGCCGGCGTGGTGCTCAACCCCGCCACCCCCGTGTGCGTACTCGAGAGCATCATTGACGTCGTCGACATGGTGCTGCTCATGAGCGTGAACCCCGGCTTTGGCGGTCAGAGCTTTATCCCGGGCACCATTGCCAAACTGCACGAGCTCAAGGCCATGTGCGAGCGTCACGGCGTTTCGCCTCTCATCGAGGTCGATGGCGGTATCTCTTCCAAGAACATCGCCGAGGTCGTCAAGGCTGGCGCCAACGTGCTCGTCGCAGGTTCCGCCGTATTTAAGTCCGAAGATCCCGCTGCCGAGGTTGCGCTGCTGCAGAAGCTGGGCAACGAGGCCGCACAGGAGGCATAAAACCTTATGACCGCAGGTCAAAACCGCATACCCGTGAATCTTGACTATGCCGCCTCGACGCCCATGCGCGCCGAGGCGCGCCTTGCGCAGCGCGAGTACGACGACAGCGAGCTTGCCGGCGTCAACCCCAACTCGCTGCATTCGCTCGGCCGCAAGGCCGCTGCACGCCTGGAAGTGGCGCGTCGCGAGATTGCCCGCAGCTTTGGCGCGCGCGTTCGCCCGTCCGAGATTGTTTTGACCAACGGCGGCACCGAAGCCAACCAGCTGGCGCTGCTCGGTCTTGCCGAGGGCGCTCGTCAGCGCGATCGCAAGCGTAACCGCGTGATCGTATCTGCCATCGAGCACGATTCGATTCTGGACAACCTGCCGCTGCTGCGTGCTGCCGGCTTTACCGTCGACCTGGTGCAGCCCTGCCGTGCAGGTTATATTGAGCCTGCCGCGCTGAGCGACTTGCTCGGCGACGACGTGGCGCTCGTGAGCATCATGGTTGCCAACAACGAGACCGGCGTGGTGCAGCCCATCCGCGAGCTGGCCGCCGCTGCACATGCTGTCGGCGCCCTGTTCCACACCGATGCCATCCAGGGTTATCTGCATATTCCGCTCGATGCCGCCGAGCTGGGCGTCGACGCCATGTCCGTCGCCGCTCACAAGATTGGCGGTCCCGTGGCATCCGGCGCACTCTACCTTAAGAGCCGCACGCCGCTGCGTCCGCGCATCTTTGGTGGTGGACAGGAAGCCGGCCGTCGCGCCGGCACGCAGGATCTGCGCACGCAGCTGGCTTTTGCCGCTGCCGCTTCCGTGTTGCTGCCGAATGTGGGCCGGGAGCGTGCGACGCTGCAGACCCTGTCCGACAAGCTCTACGCCACGCTTACGGCCCATCCTCGCATTCACGCCACGATGGGCGACTACGTGCAGGCAGACCGTCTGCCGGGTATGGTTTCGATCTACGTTGACGGCATGGACTCCGAGGAGCTCATCATCAAGCTCGATGCCGCCGGTTTTGAGGTTTCGGCCGGATCGGCTTGCTCGAGCGGCAGCATGGACCCCAGCCACGTTTTGAGCGCGATGGGCATCGGTCGCGAACAGGCGCTGGGCGCACTGCGCATTTCCTTCGACGACCGCGTGAATCCGGGCGATCTGGACGACTTTGCCCAGACGCTGCTCTCGATCGTAGGCGCCGCATGATCGTCTCCGAGCTTGAACGTGCGCTGCTGGCGCGCTACCCTAAGGCGGACGCCGAGGGCTGGGACCACGTAGGCTTATCCGTGGGCGACCCTGCCGCCGAGATTACCAACGTGGCCTGCGCGCTCGACGCGACCGAAGCCAACGTGCACCGCGCTTTGGAGGCCGGCGCCAACGTTCTGCTGACGCATCATCCCATCTATATCAAGGCGCCCAAGGCCTTTTGTCCGCCCAGCGCGACGCGCCCCCAGTGCAGTGCGGCGCTCTACGAGGCTGCCCGCTGCGGGGTGAGTATTATCTCGCTCCACACCAATCTGGACCGCTCGCATGAGGCTCGCGTTTGCCTAAGTACGCTGTTGGACGCCGCACCCGCAAGCTCGCTGGAGCACGTGGACGACCCCGAAGCGACCGGCCTGGGCGCGCTTGCAACGCTCAACGACCCCTGCAGCCTGCGTGACCTTGCCGCGCGCGCCGCAGCGGCGTTCGGCAGCGACCCGCGCGTGTGGGGCGAGGCCGATCACCCGTGCCGCACCATCGCCATTCTGGGCGGCTCCCTCGGCGACTTTGGCGAGCTTGCCATCGCCGCCGGTGCGGATGTTGTCGTGACGGGCGAGGCGGGCTACCACGTGGCGCAGGACCTTGCCTTGCGCGGGCTGCCAGTGGTTTTGCTCGGCCATGACCGCTCCGAGGAGCCGTTCGTTGATATATTGATGAACTCTGCAGTTAATGCCGGGATCGACCCCCGTCATGCGATTAAAATACTGAACCCTTGCCAATGGTGGACTGTGACAAAAGGAGAGAACTTATGAGCGCCGGCGCTACGCTACTCAAGCTGCAACAGATCGATTTGGAGCTCGCCCGCAACAAGAGCGAACTTGCCAATATGCCGGAGCTCAAGGAGCTCGCTTCCAAGCGCAAGACCTACGTTAAGCTCAAGGCCGAGATGACTAAGCTCTACGCCCAGCGCAAGGACCTGGATATTGAGCTCGACGATCTCAACACCACCGAGATCCAGACCAATAACGCCATCGAGGCCGCCAAGAAGCGCCACGTTGACGGCTCTGACTACCGCGAGGTTCAGGACCTGGAGAACGAGCTCGCCACCCTGGCCAAGCGCCTGGACAAGATCGAGCACACCCGCAAGGACGTCGTCATCGCCCATAAGGAGGCGCTCGACCGCGAGGCTCGTGCGCAGGCCATCATCGCCAAGTTCGAGGAGGGCGTGAAGGCCGATACCAAGGCCGCCCGCGCCAAGGCCGCCGACCTCCAGGCACAGATTGATGCCGCCACCAAGGAGCGCACCGCGCTTGCCGCCACGCTGCCGACCGACGTCCTCACCGATTACGAGCGTCTTCTCAAGCAGTTCCGCGGCCTGGCAGTCGAGACCATCAAGGGCAACATCCCCACAGTCTGCCACACCGCGCTGCAGGCGTCGTCCATGAGCGACCTCAACCACGACGGTAGCGAGATCACGCACTGCCCGTACTGCCACCGCCTGCTCGTGCTCCCCAGCAAGGAAGCCTAACGATGACGGCGGTACCCAACAATTCAATGCAACTTGAGGGAAAAACGATCCTGCTGGGAATTACCGGCGGGATCGCCGCCTATAAGTCGTGCAATATCGTGCGCCTGCTGCAAAAGCGCGGCGCGCACGTCAAGGTTGTCATGAGCGAGCATGCCACCGAGTTTGTGGGCCCGCTCACCTTCCGTGCGCTCACCAACGAGCCGGTTGCCGTGGGCCTGTTCGACGACCCCTCCGACCCCATCCACCACATTTCGCTGGCGCAGGAGCCCGATCTGGCGGTCGTGGCGCCCGCGACGGCCAATATCATCGCCAAGATGGCAAACGGTATCGCCGATGACCTCATCTCTACTACGCTGCTTGCCACGCCGCGACCCATCGTGCTCGCCCCCGCCATGAACAACGGTATGTGGAAGGCGCCGGCAACGCAGGCCAATATTGCCGCGCTGCGCGAGCGCGGTGTCCATGTGGTGGGACCCGGCAGCGGTTACCTTGCCTGCGGCGACGTGGACACGGGACGCATGAGCGAGCCCGAGGACATCGTCGAGGCCGTCTGCGAGGTGCTCGACCCCGCGCCTCAGGACCTGGCAGGTAAGCGCGTCGTGATTACCGCCGGCCCCACGCATGAGCCGATCGACCCCGTGCGCTTCATTGGCAACCGTTCTTCGGGCAAGATGGGTATCGCCCTGGCGGGGGAGGCCGCACGTCGCGGTGCCGCCGTCACGCTCGTGCTGGGACCGACATCGCTCGACGTTCCCCGCGGTGTGGAGTGCGTGCGCGTACAGACCGCAGCAGAGATGCTACAGGCGGCTCTGAGCGCCTTTCAGACGGCCGATGTGGCCATTTGCGCGGCCGCCGTCGCCGACTACACGCCTGCCGCCCCTGCGGACCACAAACTCAAAAAGGCCAACGAGCGCCTGGATTGCATCGAACTGGTCGAGACGGTCGATATTTTGGCTGAGCTCTCGCGTCAGAAGGGGGAGCGGTGCGTGATCGGCTTTGCGGCCGAGACCGATAACGTCGTGGAGTACGCTCAGCGAAAGCTCGCCCACAAGGGTTGCGATGCCATTATCGCCAACGATGTCTCGCGCGCCGATTCGGGCTTTGGAACCGATACCAACAAGGCCTGGATTGTGAGCACAGCGGGCACGCAAGAACTCCCCGTGCTAACAAAACCCCAGCTCGCAGATACAATTTTGGACTTGCTTCAAAATATTTAAAAAAGTTCTTGCACAAGGGCAAAGTTTCGGGTTAATATACTCCCTGTTGCGAGCGAGAGCAGAGCAACAAACAAAAGCTTCGGGACGTGGCGCAGCTTGGTAGCGCACTTGACTGGGGGTCAAGGGGTCGCTGGTTCGAATCCAGTCGTCCCGACCAGAAGTTTGCAGGTCAGGCACCTAGTGCCTGACCTTTTTTGTTTTAAGCAATTGCTTAATTTTGATTAAGCAACAGGGTGCTAAAAATCTACCTACGCGATATTCGCCTTTTGCGGCTACTTGCGCGTTTTGCACGCGCTTGAGCCGATTTATTAACGCGATATGAATCTACATACGCGTAGCTGGTATACAGCCGAGTACGGGCTGTATTTATCGCGGCGATTTACACAGATATAGCGACTGTAACGGACAAGCGTGTCGCTGTATTTATTCCAGTAGTTCACTTGACCGGTGGACAAGTGAGCGATTGCAACGATATGCCAACCAGGATGGGCTCCATACGAGGACGCCGCAGGGGTAATGGCGGGGGAGTGCAGCAGGCGCTCTGAGAGCCGCTGTATGACCCCATTTCTCCTCAAACCGAATACCTGTGCCGCGAACCTAAACCGTTCGTACACTTGCCAAAAGATAGGCCCGCGCGGAGTCGCGCGGGCCTTGCACTAGAAAATCTAGAAGCACCAAGCGGGAAACACGTTGCCGGCACTGTTGGCACTACCGCTGCTCCAGCGACCGAAAGGGTCAACATAGATAAAGTCCGTTGAGTCACTCGGAGGCACGGAACGAGTGCTGAAATAGCACACAATCTCAGGTCCAGAATACCTCGACGTCGCATAGTACTCGTACTGGGCGGCGTCAGACTGGAGGTCTCCGTAAATCTCGGTCGTCGAGAGGATGAAGACCTTGTCATTCGTTGCCGTCGGAGTGCCGGCGCTACCGCCGCCCTCGTTGTCCGTCATCTTCGTGACGGCCTTCGCCTTGGACTGGAGCTCGGCCGGCAGGAGCGCCCAGAGGTCACCGGAGTTCAGGCGGGCGCGGAGCTTAGAGGACCTCCAACCGCCGACATTGGTCTTTGTGTCGTTCCAGATGTGTTTGTATAGGACATCGTTGGTCGTCTCAAACGTCAGCCCCGCCTTGCCGCTACCGTCGGCGAGGTCGTCATGGTTGATACCGATGACGCGGTATCTGGGCATCGTGGTGTTCGCACTGCGAATCTCTCATAGAGGATATGCAACAACTTGATAATTTCGCGGCCTTAAGGAAGAACCTTTTCACTGTTTCCGAGGACAGCACAATTGAAGAAGCCTCGGTCCATGAAGGAGACTTTCCCATATACATAGATTAAGATAAGGCTGTGTATGACCAATATGAACTTGAGCATATTTCGTCCGTATTCATACTGGATGATCAAGGAAACATCATCGGCCCATCCGAAGGAGAGGAAGAACCTCTTGCCTTATTAAAGAAATACGCCGAATACAACGGATATAAAGCGGAAGGAGGCGACATCGAGTAACTATCAAAGGCCAGATTAAGGAGCCAGCCATGAAGAAGTGCCTGCCCTCCATCTCTCAGCAGCTCTTTGCCTCTCCCTTGTCATGACACCATTTGTGCCCGTTGCGGCAGCCCATGCCGACGAGGGATCTCCCGCCGAGAGCAGCGAGATCTACGTCGGAGACAACTACGACGAAAATTACGATATATCCCCTTTTGAGCGCGGGCGCTGCACGGATTCATATTCCAAGGCGTGGTGCGATTCTCACGGATTTGCAAATAACCGCACCGTCCCTCACAAGGTCAAGCTGGACGCGAAGGAGGAGGCTTGCCTGCGCGATCCCTACCTTGCTGGCACCGCAGAAGTTATCGCCGGTCTCGTGACAACC